>CAZWOY010000052.1:0-14244 GCA_964635255.1 uncultured bacterium | reverse complement strand
TTTAATTTGCTTGCAGAATGACTCAAAAACATGTATTTTAAAAGCTTGTAGTTAATGGTCAAAAACGAAGGAGAGATAAATGAATCGTGCCAAGATCGTCAAAGAAATCTCTGAAGCAACCGGTTTAACTCGTAATGAAGTTACAGCGGTGTTCGAGGGAATTTTGGATGCGATATCAGGTGAATTGGCAAACGGCGGTACTGTCGAATTGCGTAGATTCGGCACGTTCAAATGCGTGCGCCGGGCTGCTCGCAAGGCAGTTAATCCAAAGACCGGCCAGCCGATCGATGTAGAAGCTAAAACAGTCCCTGTTTTTAAGCCATCGCCATTACTGCGTGAAGCAGTCAAAAACGTGAAAGTCTAAAGTAGCAGATAAAATATTCGAAAGAGGAGCAATTGCCCTGCGGTAAAAAACGTAAACGTCATAAAATGGCGACGCATAAGCGTAAAAAACGATTACGCAAGAATCGTCATAAAAAGAAAAAATAAATAATCTTAGGAGGTAAGTTTTGTGAAAAATGTTCTGGTCATATCCGATACTCATCTGAAAAGACCGGATGGTTTACCTCAAAAGATTATCGAACAACTAAATATAGCTGATTTGGCGATCCATGCCGGGGACGTTGTAACTCTTGACGTCCTAAATGGATTGAGAGATTTAACGAAAGTTGTCGCGGTTTGCGGGAATATGGACCAGGACGCTGTCCGAAACGCCCTCAAAACCAAAACAACGATTCAAATCGAAGGACTCAAAATTGGCATTATTCATGGAGCGGGATCGCCAAATAATATCGAATATCGGATTCGAAGCGAATTTACTGATGTTCAGATAATTATTTACGGACATAGCCATCTACCTGTGATCGATGAATGGGACGATATCATTATGTTTAATCCAGGCAGTGCGATCGATAACCGGTTTACGCCTCAACCGACCTTCGGATGGATGGTCTTGGATGGAGTCCGCTTTACCGGTCAAATCATTTCATTGGATGGAGTCGTTTTAAAAGAAGTCAATAGAGTGTTTTAAATGCTGTTGATTTCTTTTTTGTTTGGTTAATTCTTATCTTTGAAGTCGCTTGAAATTTTAATCGTCTATTGAATCCTGCAGAAAAAGTCTATTCGGTATCGGAATTAACACGCAAAATCAGAAATCTCATCGAGGATAGTCTTCCTGTTCTGTGGGTAGAAGGCGAGATTTCTAATTATAAGCTTCACAGTTCCGGACACCGCTATTTTACACTAAAAGATAAAGACGCCCAGTTGAACTGCGTAATGTGGCGGACTGCCAAACCACCGGTTGTCAAAATGGAAGATGGTTTGAGCATTCGAGCCTATGGCAGTGTTACGCTGTGGGAGAAAGGGGGGAGGTATCAACTAGTTGTCTCTTCGGTTCTCCCCGTTGGCGTCGGAGATCTGCAAGCCGCCTTTGAAGCGTTGAAACGGAAGCTCGCGGAAGAAGGACTGTTTAGAATCGAACGTAAACGTCCTTTGCCGGAGTTTCCCGAAAGAATAGGTATAATAACCTCACCCACCGGAGCTGCTATTCGAGATCTAGTCTGGGGATTCAAAAAGCGTTTTCGCGGCGTGGAATTGCTTTTAGCGCCGGTAGCTGTGCAAGGAGAAGGATCTGCGGAGCAAATTGCAGCCGCGATAGAAATGTTCAATCGTCTGAAACTTGCCGATGTAATTATCATTGGGCGCGGCGGCGGCTCTCTGGAAGATTTATGGTCATTTAATGAAGAAATTGTCGTAAGAGCGATCGTCGGATCCGAAATACCTGTTGTTGCCGCGATTGGGCATGAAATAGACGTCACTTTAAGCGACCTGGCGGCTGACTTGCGTTCCCCGACGCCGACAGCGGCTGCAAGTTTAGTTGTTAAAGATCGCGTCGAACTTTTAAAGAACTTGAACGAGCGAAAGCGGCGCTTATCGCTTTCATTAGAACGATCTATCAAGATTTGGCGGGAAAGAGTTGACAGTTTTTCCGAAAGATACGGATTTAAACGTATCACCCACCGAATAACGGAAGAGCGGCTTAGAATAGACGATTATCAAAAAGGATTTACGCGAAGTCTGGAGAGTAAATTCAATGAAGCGTCGCTCAATCTGACGGCGATTCAAAAGCGACTGACCGCTCTATCGCCCAACTCCATACTGAATCGAGGATATTGTCTTGCTCGAAAAGGCGAACTAATTATCAGGGAATCTTCCCAGGTTAAGCCGGGTGAAGAGATCGACCTGAGGTTTAGTCGTGGAAGCGCGGTTGTTTATACATTAGAGGTTCACGATAATGGATAATGTAAATTCCGATAAGAAAAACCTTAAATTCGAAGACGCTTACAAAAGACTCGATGAAATCGCGAGACTTTTGGAAGACGGAAACACACCACTCGAAGAGTCGTTTAAAATATATGAGGAGGGTCAGGAGCTTATAAGGAAATGTCATGAAATCCTTGATCAGGCTGAAATTAAGCTCAAAGCAGTAAAAGAAAAACAGAATGACGTCGAGGCAGAGGAGATTGAATTTGAATAGATCCAATGGATTCAAGTTTTTACCTTTAGTCGATACGCCAAAAGACCTGAAAAAACTAAGTATTTCAGATTTACAGGAACTCGCCAATGAAATCAGACAATTTCTTGTCGATGTAATTTCAAAAACAGGCGGTCACCTTGGATCGAACCTCGGCTCAGTTGAGCTGATTTTAGCTTTACATACGGTATATAACGCCCCGATCGATCAGATTATCTGGGATGTTGGCTGTCAAGCTTATACTCACAAGATAATCACCGGCCGGAAAGAAGTTTTTTCATCGAACAGGCAATATGGCGGCATTTCGGGATTCCCGAAACGGGAGGAAAGCAATTATGACGTATTCGGCGTAGGACACGCCTCAACTTCCATTTCCGCCGCTCTCGGCATAGCTTCGGCGCGCGATTTATTAAATCAGGATTTCAAAGTAGTAGCAGTAATCGGCGATGGCGGCTTGTCGGGCGGAATGGCATTTGAGGGTCTAAACAACACCGGAGCTACCGGAAAAGATATTACAGTTGTTTTCAATGACAACAACATGGCAATATCTCCAAATGTAGGAGCGCTTTCGAATTTATTTTCTTCTATCAGGTCCGATCCCCGATTTCAAAAAATCAAAGATCACATGTGGGAATTAACCGGCAGGCTTCCGCAAGGGCAGAGACTGCGAAAAGCAATGCATGGCATGGACGAAGGCGTTCGCGCAATGCTGATGCCCGGTCTATGGTTTGAGAGGCTCGGATTCCGATATGTAGGACCTATCGATGGTCACGATCTTGAAGAGTTGATTTCGATAATGAAGTGGGCGAAAAATAAAAAAGGACCGATAGTAGTTCATGTCAGAACAACCAAGGGAAAAGGCTATTCATTTGCCGAAACCGATGGTACGAAGCTCCACGGCGTCAGTAAATTTGATCCGAAAATCGGGCCCCAGAAAAAAGACAAGTCGTTCGATCAATTGAACTGCTGTGAGCATTTCAGTTATGAATTGGAGGATTTAGCGGAGAATGATAAGCGCATCTGCGCTATAACGCCCGCTATGATAGAAGGCAGCGCGCTTTCGAAGTTTCAGGAGAGATTCCCGAATCGCTGTTTCGACGTAGGCATTGCCGAAGAACATGCTTTGACATTTGCCGCCGGTCTCGCTGTGCAAGGGTTAAAACCGGTCGTAGCGATCTATTCTTCCTTTTTACAACGGGCTTTTGATCAACTTATACACGATATTGCGCTTCAAAATTTACCGGTAGTACTCGGCGTCGATAGAGCCGGTCTGGTTGGCGAAGATGGTCCAACCCACCATGGCGCTTTTGATTTAAGCTATATAAGACACATTCCCAATGTCACTTTGTTTGTGCCGCGAGATGGGCAGCAATTGCGGATAATGCTTCGTGAAGCTCTTAAGCAGAAAAAATGTCCCGTGGCTATCAGATTTCCACGAGGCTCGGCGCCCAAATTTACTCCCCATATAGAGACAAATGAGGACGTCTGGCAGCCTGAGTTGCTTAGAGATGGATCCGCTGGATTGATTGTAGGCGTTGGCACAATTTTGTCGAATTGTATCAAAGCCGCCGAACGACTTAAAGAAGAGGCAAATCTTAATCTTGCAGTCTTGGATCTAAGGTGCGTAAAACCCTTAGACCTTGAATATATGAAAGTTATGGCAAAAAAATACCAGAAATGGGCGGTCGTCGAAGAAAATACGATAATTGGCGGCGTCGGTTCGATGCTGGTTGAATTTACGAACGATTATGATTTGAATGTAAAAATCAGACGCATTGGATTGCCGGATAGGTTTATCACGCATGGCGATAATGCTAACCTATGGCGTGAAGTTGGGTTCGACGTCGATTCACTGACGGATTCCATAAGAGAGTTCTTTAGCGGTAAGCGTAAACAAGTCAGAAAAAAAACTGACGCTCTCAAGGCGGACGCTTGAGTAAACCTGTTTTAGGCATTATCGGGAATACGACAAAAGACAAAGTTAAAGTTGAAGTTCCGGAATTCCTGAATTGGCTTGAGTCATTAGATATTTCATTTGTTGTAGCTTCTGATCTTGAATCTCTTTTCAAACTGAATAAATGGGAAACAGCGCTTCCTGAGAAATTAGGCGAGCTCTGTGATTTTGTACTTTCATTTGGCGGCGATGGAACTTTCTTACAAACAGCCCGCCTAATTGCGCCTCATGAAACGCCGATCATTGGTATAAATCTCGGAGAATTTGGCTATCTGGCAGAAATAAAAATTTCCGACCTTCAACAAAAAGTCCGAGAATTGCTGAACGGCGATTATATAATCAAGAAAAGAATGATGCTTCAGGCAACAGCGCCGGAAACATCACTGGCGGTAAATTATTACGGTCTTAACGATATTGTTGTGGATCGAGGCGGATCTGCGCGAATAATTCGTCTTGACACCAGAATCGATGGCGAATATCTCAACAGTTTCAATGCTGACGGTCTAATCGCAGCGACGCCAACGGGATCGACCGGCTATTCGCTTTCGGCGGGAGGGCCTATTCTTGAACCGTCGCTTGATGGAATCATTATCAACCCGATCAGTCCTCACATGCTGGCAAATCGCCCGTTAGTCGTTTCGGACGACCGGACCGTCGAAATTGTAACTTACAGCAATGCCGGAGTTTATCAGGTATCCGTCGATGGTCAACAGAAATGGCAATTGGCTTCAGGGGAGAAGATAATAATTAAAAAAGCGCCGTTCAGGACGAAAGTAGTCGTCTTCAAAGATTTTGAATTCTACAGACTGCTTAGGAACAAACTGCATTGGAAAACAGAACTAAGAAACATGCCGGCTGGAAAGGAAAACAATGGGACTGTTTGACAAATTTAGAAAGGGTTTGCAAAAAACCCGCGATTTAACGATCGGCAACATTTCTAATATATTTACGAACAATAAGATAGATGAAGAAACGCTTGAAAATTTAGAAGAAGCTCTCCTGGAAGCCGATGTTGGCGTCGATTCTGTGGATTTGCTGTTGGAAAATATGCGTGAAAAAGGCAAAAATGAGAAAAATCTTCAGCCCGTCGAAATTCTAAAGGAAGAGATTAAGAACCTTATAAATCAGCCGGAAAAGAATCGCATCGAGCGGTTTTCCCAAAAACCCTGGGTTATTATTCTGGTAGGCGTCAATGGCTCAGGAAAAACGACGACGATTGGAAAATTAGCTCGCAAGTTCGGCGATGGAGGTAAGAAAGTGGCTATCGCCGCTGCAGATACATTTAGAGCCGCAGCCATAGAACAAATTGAGATTTGGGCTCAGCGAACCGATGCGAGATTGATTAAACAGAAACTCGGCGCAGATCCTGCGGCTGTTACTTATGACGCTTATCAATCGGTTCTTTCGCGTAAAGAGGACGTCTTGCTTGTCGATACCGCAGGAAGATTGCAGGACAAGGAGAATCTAATGCGGGAATTGAGCAAAATCACCCGTATTCTGAAACGTTTCGATGAACATCTTCCTCATGAAGTATTGCTTATCATAGACGCTACGACCGGACAAAACGGTTTATCTCAAGCAAAGGGTTTCGCTAAATCCGCCGGCGTTACCGGCATTGTCGTCTCTAAACTGGACGGTTCGGCTCGCGGAGGAGTAATAATACCGATTATAAGAGAAATGAATTTCCCGATTGAATTCGTAGGAATGGGCGAGGGCGCGGATGATTTATATCCGTTTGAAACAGAGGCATATACAGATGCATTATTATCTAAAGAATAGTTCGATTCGAAAAATTTCAGGAATAATCCTGATATTATTATTTTTGCCGCTGAATTTTTCGGAAGCGAAAGATCTGCCGTATTGGGAAAACGAAAAAGATATCGGAGTTCCCGCGTTTCATGTTCATACATTCCAGAGATTATCCAGTGAACCGAATAAAAACCGGGTGGACATTGTTATCGATATAATGTATGACGTCATGCAATTTATCCGCCAAAAAAATGATTTTAAAGCATCGGTTGAAGTAAATGTATCTATCTTAAATAATAATGGCGAGTTAATATCAAGAAAGAATATTTATCGCGATGTATATGTGGATGATTATGCGTTAACTAATTCGCAATCGGATTTTCTCTCTGAAATTGTAAGTTTTGAGTTGAGTCAGGGCCGATATCAGGCGATTATATTAGTAACCGACCTGGAATCGAAGAAGAGCGATGAAATGGAATTGAATATTGAAAGCCATAGTCTGATAAAAGAAGCTATTGGAATATCCGACTTGATGCTGACTTCATCGGATGAACTTGTCGATTCCCTGAACCAACCGGCAGATCCGATAGGGAGAGGCAGGATTACCGATCCGGATGGTAATTATTTTTTGTTCTTCGACGTGTACCGCAAAGACGTCTTAAAACCTTTGAATATCGATGTTTTTGTATCAGACGGCAAGAACAGGCTGCAGTATGAAGACAGTTTGTCCTATATAGGCGGTGAGCGGATTTCCTCTTATTTTATTCCGTTAAAAGTTGATCGATTGAATTTTGGCGGCTATACGCTTGCCCTCAGGTTTACTCAGGATCAATATAATATTGAGAAACGCATTACATTAAAGCTAAACTTTCACGGCATACCTAACGCAATCCACAGCATCGATCTTGCAATCCGGCAATTGTACCTCATAGCCACAAAAAAAGAAAAAAATCAACTGTTGGACGCCGAACCGGGCGAGAAGGAAAAAGAATTCATCCGCTTTTGGAATGAAGCTTTTCCCACACCGAATTCTGAAGTAAATGAAAAAATGCTTGAATATTACCGTCGAGTGCGCTACGCTACGAATCAATTCGGAGAAGGCGTCGCCGGTTGGAAAACCGATCGCGGGCGAGTTTATATACTTTACGGACCGCCGGCGGAAGTTGAGCGGCAGATATTCGTCGAAGATAACTCACCGGTTGAAATCTGGTATTACAACCATTTAAACCGGCAATTTGTTTTCCGTGATGAAAACGGCTTCGGAGATTATAGACTGGTATCGCCATTATGGTAACAGCGACATATTCCCGCCTGGCTTTATTATGATTAACGCAAAAGTCCCACCTCATCTGAATCCGGGCGACCGGATAAGAATAATATCGCCGGCAGGGAGAGTGCGCGATTTAAAGGCGTTCGATATTGGCTTCGATCTCCTTAAATCGTGGGGATATGAAGTATCTATCGGTAAGAACGCTCTAAACAGCAATAAATACTTTGCCGGTTCCGATTCGGAACGGTTGGACGATCTGATGGAAGCGCTGTCCGATCCTGAAATCAGGTGTATTATCTGCAGCAGAGGCGGCTATGGTTCGGGACGGCTGTTGAACTCTATACCATGGGAGAATATTGCGCTAAATGAACCGAAAATATTTATCGGTTTTAGCGATATTAGCGCTTTAATGCTGCAATTCTGGTCGAAAGCCGGCTGGATTACATACTCCGGTCCACAGGCTGCGATGGCGTTAGGAGGAGGAGCGCTTACGCAAAGATCGATTAATCACTTGCGAGGCGTCTTAAATGGCGCACAAAAACCAATGGAATGGACGGATGGGGCAAAAATAGAATTAAACCGGATACGCGGCGGTTCTGTAAAGGGAGCGTTAATTCCGTGCAATTTATCAATTCTCGGAAGCCTTGCGGGAACGCCATATTTACCCGATTTAAGTTCTTGTGTCGTTTGCATCGAGGATTTGAACGAACCGCCCTATAAAATCGACCGAGTATTGTGGCAGCTCAGGGAATCTAAAGCATTTGATAATATTTCCGGATTGATTCTGGGACGTTTTACCTGGGAAGATAGTGAGATTTCCGATGAGGTATCCGATATTGTACTGGATTTATTCTCCGATTTTAAGTTTGGCGTCTGGAACGGATTTCCTTACGGTCATGTGAATGACAGGATTACGCCGCCGGTTGGAATGGAAATTGAAATTTCTTCTGATGGGATAATTCGATGATTTTTGTACTTTAAAGAATAGGACGTTGTCAGGTAAAACATTGGCGATGAGGAGGCTATACGTTTGAACATCGCAATCTTTCTTTCGGGACGCGGTTCGAATTTTGTATCGATTGCCGAAGCGATAAAAAAAGGCGAGCTTGATGCAAAGATTGTCCTGGTTGCAAGTAATCGACCGGACGCCAACGGATTAAAGACCGCTCGAGCGATGGGATTGCCAACGGCGGTTTTCAACCGGAGTGAATTCGACGATGGCGGTTCCTTTGCTGATTTTATGCTGGAAAAGCTTGAAGAGCATAACGCGGATTATATTGTTTTGGCTGGATATCTTAGATTAATGCCGCCGCGAGTAGTGAGGGCGTACCGAAATAAGATTGTGAATATTCATCCTGCGTTACTTCCAAAATTTGGCGGTAAAGGCATGTATGGAATGAACGTCCATCGGTCTGTTTTAGAATCGGGTGAAAAAGAGACGGGCGTGACCGTTCATTATGTGAATGAGAAATACGATCAGGGCGAAATAATCGCACAGGAGAGAGTCGTGGTAAAGCCGGATGATACTGTTGAAAAATTAGCCCGGCGCGTGCTGGAAGTAGAACACAGGTTTTATCCCGAAATTCTTCAGAAAATTTCACAAGAGAGTTATAAATAAGAGAAAAATCTATTAAAAATGAGTGAGAATCATTACATTAAAATCCAAACCGCGCTGATATCAAGCTGGGAAAAGGAACCCGCCGTTAAATTGGCGGAAACGCTTGATAAACTGGGCGTTGATATCTGGGCAAGCGGCGGGACGGCTAAAGCGATTAGATCGAATTCCATCGCGGTTCGCCGGTTAGAAGATCTTACCGGATTCGACCAGTTGCTTGATGGCAGGGTTAAAACATTGCATCCGGTAATTTATGCCGCCCTATTGGCAAGAAGAGAAAACACCCGGGATCTGGAGCAATTGTCGGACTTTGGCGTCAAGCCATTCGATTTAGCGGCGGTCGATTTGTATCCGTTTCAGATCCAGGAATCGGCTGTCGCCATACCGGTTGAATTGATTGATATCGGAGGCGTATCGCTGATAAGAGCGGCTGCGAAAAACTATGCTGATATGATGGTTTTGCATACCGCCGGTCAATTTGAAAAATGGGGGAAAAGGCTGCGTGATCGAGATTGCAAAGTCAGTTTAACGGAAAGGCGCAAATTAGCGGGCGAAGCTTTTAGGTTCGTCGCAGAATACGACGGAAGAATAGCCGAAACTTATTTATCGGGTTAGATATAATTCCGATAGCTGATAATTTACTTTAACTCACTGGAGACGCTTAAGAATGCAAAATAATCCGATGTCCTTTTTCGCAAATGATATTGCGATAGACCTCGGGACGGCAAATACACTGGTTTACGTGCGCGGACAGGGCATTGTAATTACAGAGCCATCGGTGGTCGCAATTTCCCGGCGTGAGAAGAAAGTTATCGCCATCGGCAGGGAAGCGCGCGCTATGATGGGTAAGACTCACGGTGAGATTGAAGTAATTCGGCCGATGCGGGATGGCGTAATCGACGATGATGAAGTTGCCGAATTGATGATAAGGACTTTTATCCGCCGCGTGCAAAAAAATCGATTGATGCGCCCCCGGATTATTGTCTGCGTTCCAAGCGGTGTGACTAAATCCGAGATGCGGGTTATTCGCGACTCGGCTGAATACGCCGGCGCGCGCGAGGTTCATTTGATCGCTGAACCGATGGCCGCTGCTTTAGGCGTGCAGCTTCCGGTAAAAGAGCCGGTTGGATCGATGATCGTAGATATCGGCGGCGGCACTACGGAAATAGCGATCATATCGCTTGGCGGTATCGTTACGAATCACTCGATCAGGACCGGCGGCGATGAGATGGACGACGCTATTGCCCAGTATATTCGCCGCAATTACAACCTTCTTATCGGCGACAGGATGTCGGAGTGGATCAAGTGCACAATCGGATCCGCGATGTCCATGCCTGAGGAAATAACGCTAACGGCAAAGGGAAGAGATCTGGTTACAGGTATGCCGAAGGCGGTTGAAATTGGATCTGAAGAAATTCGCGAAGCTTTGTCAGAACCTGTTTCACAAATAGTCGCCGCCGTAAGAGAAGCCCTCGAAAAATCGCCTCCGGAATTGTCAGCCGATATACGCGATAGAGGCATAATACTTACCGGTGGAGGTTCTTTGTTGAAAAGACTTGATCAAAGATTGCGCGACGAAACTAACCTGCCTGTGAATCTTGCGGAGGACGCCGCAACCTGTGTGGTTCGAGGCACCGGAGAGGTTTTGGATGACCTTGAAGAATACGATGAATTGCTGATTATCAGCAAATAGAATTTCATAGACCTTAATGACTCGAACATTAAGACCGTTCATCCCTTGGCTGATTACTACCTTAATTTCAATTATACTTCTACTATCGAGTTCCAGCCCGCAATCTGAGATGCTGAGATCGCGATTTTCCGATTTAATAGCTTTCTTCGCCTCGCCCGTTACAAATCTTGTCAGAATAGGCAAAGTCTGGCAGGAAAATAAAGTCCTAAACAGAGAATTAGTGCAGAGTGCAATTGAAATTGAAAGACTGCGCGAAGCCCAGTTGGAAAATATACGACTTAGAAAAATGCTTGGATTCGAAATAGATACTGCGATTACACTGATTCCCGCTGAAGTCGCAGGATTAAATCCCGAACCGGGCTTGGTCTCATATTTGATTAATCGGGGCAAGAACAATGGCGTCGAAGGAAATGATCCCGTGATTACTCGGCAGGGAGTTGTTGGCCGTGTGTACCGCAGCGGCTCAAACAGCGCCATTATACAATTGCTTACGGATCCGAATATCGGAATCGCCGGCAGAATTCAAAGGAATCGCGAACAAGGTATTGTTCACTCGACATCCCGCAACATGCTGAGATTGGACGGCGTCCCGATTTCAACTGACGTCAGAAAAGGCGATAATATAATTACTTCAGGATTGGGCGGGGTTTTCCCGGAAGGATTGAGCGTTGGAGTGGTTCAAGAGGCAATACCATCGGAAAATCAATGGCTGTGGGATATATATATTCAACCGGCGGTAAATTTCAATTCCATTGAAGAAGTATTTATTATTAAACGAACAGAACATTGATTTTTGATATTATTAAATTAGCGGCGACAGGCTGTATTGTGTTATTGGTGGAACTCGTCCTTAATCCACTTTGGGAAATTAAAGGAGCGTCGCCGGATTTGGTATTGATTTTTATCGTGATTTTAGCTGTAAAAACAGATAGGATCAGGGCGTTGCTCTTCGGATTCATTTTCGGGTTGCTGCAGGATTCGCTTACTACAAACTTATTTGGGCTTTTCGCGTTTTGTAAAAGCACTATTGGTTTTTTTTTAGCCTGGCGGGTAGAATCACAAGATATTACATTGAAAACCTGGATGTGGTTTCCGTTAATTTTTGCCGCAGGTTTTTTTCAGTTCGTTATTTACGGAGTTGTGATATTACAGGGTTCGGAGATATCATTTGTTAATTATTTAATTGATTATATAATTCCCCAGACAATATATACCGCGATCATCGGCTCTATCTGGGGAATCATGCCGACAGCTTCAATTAAATTAAGTCATTTTAGATCTAAAAAATCTGATTTGGGCGTGTAAAATTTATGCCATTGACAAAAAATGATTAGAAATATCAATCCCTGGTGGCAGCAGCGAAGACGTTTGATACTCACGCTTATTTTAGCTTTCTTATTTCTCTTAATTGAGATACGGCTTATCTTTATGCAGATAATCAATCGTCCGGATTTTTTAGAGAAAGCTGAGGCAAACCGAATCAGGATTGAAATAATTGAGCCGACGCGCGGAGGAATTTATGATCGCAATCACAACTTGCTGGTAGAAAACAGACCTTCTTATACGCTTTACGCTTATCCCTGGTCAGTTAAAAATCATAAAAACACAATTACCGCCCTGTCGAAAGTCCTGTCGATAAATGAAGAAGAAATTCGAAGACGAATTGGAAGACGAGGTTGGTTCACATTTCAGGCAACCCCCGTGCTGCGTGATATTTCTTTTCAAAACTTAGCCTATCTTGAAACAATAAAAGCTGATTTGCCGGGAATCGCGTTCGAATTTACGCCTAAGAGAGCGTACCCACTGCCGGAGGCGGTTCACTTGCTGGGTTATGTAGGCGAAAGAACCGAAAAAAACGGTTCTGACCAAAGCGGTAGAATGGGTTTGGTCGGAAAGCATGGATTGGAGAAAGTATATGAGAAGTGGCTGGGCGGAAAACCGGGGATAAGATATATTGAGGTCGATGTATCCGGAAAAGTGCTGGGGACGTCGAAACAGCATCATACTATCCCGCCGCAGGATGGATGGGATCTTGAATTGAATATTGACGGCAATCTTCAACGATACGCTTATGAGTTGATGGAGGATAGAAAGGGGGGCGTTGTCGCTATGGATCCGCGAAATGGCGAAGTATTGGTATTATTAAGCCTGCCTGATTACGATCCGTCTTTATTTGCCGGCGTTATGCCTGAGGATAAATGGGAGGAACTGATAAATGATCCAGCCCATCCCTTGTTGAATCGAGCCGTGCTGGGATTATATCCGCCGGGTTCCACCTACAAAATGGCGGTTTTAGCGGCGGCATTTGCTGAAGGAGTGGCAAATGAAAATACAAGTTTTGTGTGCACCGGTGGAATGAATATTGGCAGAAGGTTTTATGGCTGCTGGAATAAAGCCGGTCATGGAACCGTAAGATGGAAGAAAGCTATTCAGCAATCTTGCGACGTTTATTTCTATAATATTGGCATGGAACTAGGCGTCGAGAAAATGGCTGAATATGTTAAAAGATTTGGGTTTAACGAGAAAACCGGCATTGATTTCGATGTTGAATCGCGAGGCTTGGTTCCGGATATTAAATATATGGACAAGAAATACGGCGAGAATGGATGGACGCGGGGACATACGGCGAACAGCTCTATCGGACAGGGAGACGTGTTGGCGACTCCGGTGCAATTGGCGGTCTTTACGGGTGCGATTGCCACCGGATATTTAACCAGGCCGCGGTTGGCAAACAGACTTGTCAGTCCATCCGGCGATCAAGTCTTGACGATTCAGCCGGAAAAACGAGAACTGTTATTATCGAATGAGATTCGACAGAAACTAAAAATCGCTATGAAGGCGGTGGTTAATGAAGAGAGAGGAACGGCGCACTATCTTCGCAATCCGGAAATAATAATTTCCGGTAAAACCGGAACCTCCCAAAACCCGCACGGCGAGGATCACGGTTTATTCGTTGCATTTGCGCCCTATGAAGATCCTCTGATCGTTTGCGCGGTAGTGGTCGAGCATGGCGAACACGGCAGCACAAGCGCCGCTCCGGTGGCTGTGAAGTTAATAAACAGTTATCTTGGAAATTTAGCGGAAACTAACGTCAGCCTTGGGGTTGATGGTGAGAACTAACAACCGTTGCGATCGCTCTGACTGTTTGTTTACTGGGAAAATAAAAAATCCCACCGGTAGGGCAGGCGTCCCCGCCTGCCTTCGCAACCTTGCTGGATCGCACTGGCAGGCAGGGACGCCTGCCCTGCCAGAGAAGTTTGTTTTCATGTTCCGTGGCGAAGCTTGCTTCATGAGCAATTACTGGGAAAATAGACCGCTTAATCTCCCCCATTCTATCTGAAGGGGGGATACAGGGGGGTTGCGACTTACGTTGGGAAATGAGTCTATTTTCATGTTCCGTGGCGAAGCTCGCTTCATGAGCAATTACTGG
>CAZWOY010000051.1:0-14364 GCA_964635255.1 uncultured bacterium | reverse complement strand
TCGTTCCCACGCTCCAGCGTGGGAATGCATATCGACCATAGATAATTAAGTATGCATTCCCACGCTGGAGCGTGGGAACGAGTTTTGGTTTATACGCATCAAGGCGTATGTACACTATTTAATGCACATAATAGTATAACGCAATCAGCGGATATCCTTAACTTTAAGCTGCAAATTCGTTCGATCCATCCAATAATTTTCATCGATATTATAGACCAGATCGATATACCGGTTATCAATCAGTCTGTCTATTTCATCGCCTCGATTGAAAGCAATAGCATCCATAACCCTTCCGTTTTGGGATACCTTAAACTTCAAATGATTATTGCCAACCACACGAGGTTCGCCGATTATCTTCATGTTTCTTGAAACAAACAATGGATTGGGATTGCGAGGACCGAACGGCGCTAATTTTTTGATCAGTTTTACCAGTCTCGGGTCAATAATGTCGATATTGATCTCATCATCGATATATATTTTCCGCACAAGGTCATCCGGTTGAATCGTCTCCCATGCGACCTCATTAAAACGGCGTTTGAATTCCTGAATATTTTCGGGTTTGATAGTAAGTCCGGCTGCATATTTATGCCCGCCGAATTGTTCAAACAAATCGGCGCATGCTCTCAAAGCCGAGTGCAGGTCAAAATTAGGAATACTCCTTGCAGAACCCTTACCGATGCCATTTTCGATGGAAATCATAACCGTTGGACGGAAGAATCGTTCGATAATTCGCGACGCAACGATTCCAATGACGCCGGAATGCCAGCCTTCGCCGGCTAAGACTATTACCGAATCCTGTTCCGGTTTATATTCCTTATCGATGATCGAAAGCGCTTCGATGAGAGTTTTTGAATCGATTTGTTTGCGGCGCTTGTTCTCTTCTTCTAAAAGATTTGCGATCTTAAGCGCTTTGGAATGATTTCGCGTAACCAGTAATTCGACTGCCGGGGACGCCTTGCCAAGTCGTCCAACAGCGTTAATCCGGGGCGCTAAACCATAAATTATCTGCCCAACTTCGATTCTTCCGGGATGAAAACCTGCGGTTTCGATAAGGGTAATAACGCCATCTAAACCGTCGGCATTTAATTTTTCGAGTCCGAGTTTTGTAAAAACACGGTTCTCGCCTATCAATGGCACAATGTCGGCGGCGCTGCCAATTGCAACCAAATCAAGGTATTTCTCTGCATAACTCGAATCGAGTTCAAGCTCTTGCAGTAATCCTTGCGCTAACTTAAACGCCACCCCGACGCCGGCCAAATCTTTGAAAGGGTATTCACAATCGGGGCGTTTTGGATCAATGACCGCCACTGCTGCCGGTAGTGTTTCAGCTGGCTCATGATGATCGGAAATGATCATATCGATGCCAAAGTTGCGGGCAAGCTCGACTTCCTCAACCGAGGTTATCCCGCAATCGACTGAAAGTATTAGCGAACAACCTCGATCCTTAGCAGCTCCTATTCCGCCTTTCGATATGCCATACCCTTCGGATGCGCGGTTTGGTATATAAAAGGATACATCACCGCCCATATCCTTCAAAAAGAGGTACAAGGCGCTGGTCGAAGTGATCCCATCGACGTCGTAATCGCCGTAGATCATGATCGATTCTCTTTCCCGCAATGCCATAATCAGGCGGTTTACCGCCTTATCCATATCTTTCATCAGAAACGGGTCATGGAGCTGATCCATTGCCGGTTTCAAAAACTTGTTCACATCTTCGACATTGTCTATTCCGCGATTAAAAAGAACACGGGCAATCGATCGCGGAACTTCAAGTTGTTGCGCTAAATTCCTGACAACAGTGGAATCGGTTGGATCATAAAATTCCCATTTGGATTCCATGTCAGTATATATTTTATTAACGAAAAATCTAAATTAATTAGAGTTGACCCATAAGCCGAATTCTGTTTTATGTGGTCATCTATCTTGCCATAACGTTGCCGTTATGGTCCAGCAACCTACCCGCGGTATTGGGGAAGCGGACCGCTTCCCGCCGGGCAGCCGGCTCCCGCTGTTTGGTCTTGCTCCAGGCGGGGCTTGCCATTCATTCACTTCACAGCAAACGATTGTGAGCTCTTACCTCACATTTTCACCCTTCTCGCCTTTATCAGGGACGGTGTGTTTTCTGTGGCGCTTTCCGTCGTCTTTCAACGCCTCGCCGTTAGCGAGCGCCTCGTCCTGTGGAGTTCGGACTTTCCTCATCCCGAAATATCGGGACGCGACCACTCGGTCAACTCTATTTCAATGATAACAAATTTCAGCCTGAATTCAGTCAGGCTAATCGCACATCTCAAACTCAGATGCAGCTTCTTTGGAAACCAACATACAACCGCAAACCTCGCAAAGTATCAAGTCTTCCATCTTTCTAATCTCTGCCTGTCGCTGCGGCGGAAGCACCGAAAAGCAATAGCTGCAAGCGCCGTCGCGAACATAAGAAACCGCCGTTCCATCACGCAGTTTGCGGATTCTCTCGTAATGCGACAATACAGGCTTTTCAAGCCTTCCTATAATCTTGTTTCTCTTATCTAAATACTTATCCTCGCTGTCCTTATTCGTATCGACCCGCTCGTGCATTTCAACGCTTTTTACACTCAAATCTTTTTGCAGTTGTTCCAGTCGCTCGCGATGTTTCGTATTTTCACTGGTGAGATCTTCGATTTGAAGCTGCAACTCGATGTCCTTGAGCTCAAACTCATTTATTTTCGCCTTGGACTGTTCGATCTCACTCGTAATTGCATCATATTCCCGCGTTGTCTTAACAGAATAAATTACAGCCTGAGATTTTTCCACCTGCCTGTACGCCTTTTCCAACTCATGTTTAACTAATTTCCTCTGTTCGTTAAGCTGCTGCAAGCGGGCGGCATTTTCTTTCATTACATTCTCGACCTGCTCAATTTCACTGTTCAATTTATCGACAACTTCAGGCAAATCTCCCTTTTCCTCTTCGATCTCCATTAATTTATTATCTATGGTCTGCAATCGAATTAACTTTTCTAACTCTTCAAGCAATGTCTTATCCTCCTGGCAATCGTTGAGGCTTTAACAAAAAAAAACGATGCTCAGCATTCACCGGGCATCATTTTTAACCATCTATATACAGAGAACACATAAAGATACGACAGCATATTTCTTTATCTAAATATCGGAATTTGTTCTGCATATCTCTCCTAACTTGTGTCCCCGTTTTAATGTGTGAAACTAAAAGTGGGCCCACAGGGACTCGAACCCCGGACCAACGGATTATGAGTCCGTCGCTCTAACCAACTGAGCTATGGGCCCTTCTATTTAAAATAGCAAATTCAGAGCAGAATTTCAACCATTAACCTTATTCAGGCATGGCTAAAAAAATTCATAGCCGATTTCAAACCAACCGACAAACCTTGAATAGTTTTTTATATCCGACACAATCGGCAGCGAACCTTCGCTATCCCGGTTGTAGTAATTTCCGCCGAATTCAATTGAAACTGAACGATTCAACTTCATTTCGATGCTGGCTTTCGGCATATACAGGAAATCGCGCCGCGCATGATGTATCGGATCGATCTGCGGATTTCTATCGGTCGTGTAACACCTTTTCTCGAAATTCAGATTCAATTTAACCCGCGATCTTTTATCGAAGATTCTGGTCGAATAATACACCGATAAAGAAAAGACGTCTTCTTCATAAGAACCGTCTCCGTTCTCGCTGTCTTCTTCTAAATCGCCCACATAAAGAAAATCTTCGTTAAAGCCAACGTTGTCAAACCATCCGAAACCATAGCTGAACGCTATCCGCCATGGACCTTTGCGAATAATGCCTTCGCCGCCTATTTCCTGTCGATCTCCGTCGTATTCGGTAAAATATTCGTTGTAAACGTAACGCTTAAACTCATAAAAACCTACGATTTCAATCAATTTTACCGGTCTGTAGTAAAGTTTGCCTTTTGCTTTTTCCAGCGAGAAATCAGTATGGCGCCTGTCGCCTGTGTGAATATCGTAATAGTCTCTCAGAAAATAATACGGTTCATAGAAGTAATTAAAGAGAAAGTCCCATTTTCGGACGATTTCCTGCTTGTATATAAAACTTAGCCAGTAGGCATTATTTATCGGGTTTTGCAAATAATGGGCAAAGTTAACCGTTAATTGCAAACGCGAATCGAGAGCGCCCATGAGATCAAATCTGTATGCTCCGGTTAAACGAAAGTCGCTCCTGTAATCATCGAGCGTTTTTACGGGTGAGATGTACTTTTCGGTTCCATTTTCAGCGCGTTTGAAATCTCGTTCGGAATATCGGAGTACATTGCTGTCGTAGCTTGAACGGTACATGCCGTCAAGGGAAAACGAGCCGTCCTCAAAGATCAACGCATAAGAGGCGCTCGACAGAAGAACCGAAATAAAGAGCAACCAGTGCAAATTCTTCATGAAGGTAAACATAAAGCCTCCCGTTAAGTTATTACAGTTTCACGCTTCCTTCGCCACTCCAGGCATTGCCAAGATCTTTTTGGGGGATGTAGAATCTGAATAAAACCGAAATGTCCGAATCCGGAGTGAAAACTTTTATATTATGTTTGCCTTCCGGAATATCGATATAGAAATTTTCACCGCGCGCAGGCAATTTTTCGGTCGGTTCGACATAGGAAGCGATACCGGACACGACGCCAGTAAGAGGTACCGTATTCATAATTTTATCGCTTTCCTTTATCTGAACGCGATACATGTGGTCGCCGCGGATCGAATGATCAAATTCGAGCCTGGCAATTCCACGAATCCTTGTCGGGCCAAATACTTCCAGTTCCACCGGTTCATCTTTTGTCGATCGATAGTAAATGTATTCGCGTTCTTTAATCGAAAGTTTTACCTCTTTATAAAAATCACGGGGCAGAAAGGCAACATAACTGATTGTCTCTTCCTCTTTTTCTATGAGGTAGCGAACATACACCGGCGCTTTTACTTCTCTGGGCTTTTTAAAAGAGAATTCATGACGACCTGCCGGCACTTTTAGTTCTATCGAACGCGATTCTGTTATGCGCTCATCGGGATTTTTCGGATTCTTTACGCCTGATGTTCTTACGGAACCTCTTCCGATAAAATACCTTTCTTCGTTGTCGCGTACAGCAATGATTCCGTAAAGCGTTTCTTTTTTCTTATCCGGCAATCCAGCGCGCGTGAACAATTGCAGAACAGTCGGACCTTCGACCTTTATGACCGTTTCCGCATCGTGATCTAAACGCCAGTAACTACTCGAATTGCCATTTATCCTGAGTTTTAAATGGTCCCCCTTCTCGGGAATAATTAAATCCCAGCCGCCGGCAAAGCATTGGATCGACAAAATAGACCACAATAATGCGGCAAGACCAAAGAAGTATGAAAATTTTATTATCGTTTTACCCATTTTGCAGACCAAATATTAAAGATCTCCATCGGCAGAACGTTGTTCCTCGCGCCATTTAAAGCGCTGACGATCAAAGTACTTAACTATTACTAAGATTACAAACATCAAACCTAAAGCCACCCATGCGGTAAGAAGGTTATATTTAGTATATTCAAAAACCGTACCATAGCCAATTCTGATACTTCCATCCCGTTCTTTCGGAAGAGGCCACAAACCGACCGGAAGGTCATATTTTTTCGCCAACCTTTCGACGTCGTAAATATGAATTACCGGAACGTTTTCACGCGAAAAATAGTGAACCACGCCAAGATTAGGGTAATTTTTATCAGGCAGACCGCTGTTAAATCCATCGGGAATCAATTTGCTGTTAATGGGATGTCCGATAGCCGCCACGCCTCCGCCAACATTAATGACAGCTTTGTAATCCTTTATTGGATTTATCCGTTTAAAATATTCGAGCCGGCCCTGTATGTTTGACGAAAGACTCCCTTCGCGAATATAGACGACTTCATTGCGCTTAATAGCGTCCGCAATCAATTGCAGCCCGATAGCTGATAATCTTAAACCGCCCTGATCGTCGCTTCCGCCCGCCGTTGCGGCGCCGGAATAAAAATTAAAAATTCCGTTTTCATATAAAACCCGCTCCATATCGAGCCAGGTAAAATCAGGATCATTTGCCCCCCACCACGAAGAACCGACAGAGGTAATTATCACGGGATTCAGCTTAAGCGCTTTTGCCGCCGAATATACCGCTAGATTGGCGCCCGGCATCGATCCTGTAATCATTATGGCAATATCATCTCCGGCTTTGAGTCCGGCTTTATTAAAAACATCGACAATTATCGCAGAAAAATTTGGATTGAGGACCGTTATTTTATCCTGTATTCTCCCCTCGTCCGTAGTAATTGGACTGTCCTTTTCTCCAAGCATGACGTATGCAAGCGGATCCTGAATGTCATCCACGCTTTCCGTCGCTAAGCCCGGAAGACGATAGTCCTGTAGGGTATTTAGAGCGTTAACCATCGTTTCCGATGCATCGATTTTCTCAGAATAGTCTGTCGCCCTGACAGTAACATGGCTGGATTCAGACCAATAATACAACGCTAAAAACGCAATAGTCATCAATCCGAGCCATAAATTTGAATGTAAAGTTGGTCTATACATTTCCAATAAGATTCCCGCCTGTAACCACGATAACCATTAGACGCACCATAGCGCCTCCCATCAGTACTGTTGCAATCGTCTTATAAACGCCCTGCCTCTCCATCCAGTTCGCGATAAGTCCCGGTATGATATAACCGATCGCTTCAAGGCGCAACTCCAAAATGCCATGCGTAAATGCATCTGAAGCAAAGATCTGACGAGATAAATATCCGAATATAAAACCCAGTAAAACTGCGATCACCATTCGTCTTCTGCCATAAACAAAAACGAATTGGCTGATTATCCGAATACAAATCCAGACTGCCATAGACACAATAAGCGTTCCGATAAGTCTGAAAGGATCGTGAAAACTCATTGCAATATAGCCCGGAACGACAATTCCACCGGCGGCTAATCCGAAAACTTCGTGGAAAATAAGACTGAAAGCAACCCCAATTCCAACCGCTATTTCTACCAAGAGTCTCTTCTCCTTCTATTAAAGAAAAATCGGGCTATGTCTAACCCGCCAGCGCCTACGTTGCCGATAGCTAAAACTGTGCCTTTGTCATCGATCAAGTTCATAATTTCTTCATAGGCTTTTTCAGGTTTTATCATTCCTAACCCAACCGTTTTTGTTTTCGGAATTTTATACCTGGAGGCAAAACCCATGAACTTGTGTAAACTCTGTCCGGTCAAAACCAAATAGTCAATATCAATATTCCCGACAACCATCTCAATAAGCTGAACGCTTCGATCCTGACGGTCTGCGCGCGAATTCAGCAACAAAATAACTTTGCCCAATGGATCGAATCGATCTTTAATTTCATAGTAAATTGCCAACGATGACTCAGGATCGTTCGCAGCCAAAGCATTGACAAACAAAACTTCTTTATTGCCCTCTACACAATGTGCAACTCGCAAAGCTCCCGGATCGGGATATACCTGATACATTCCATTAATCGCCGTTTCCCGATCGACTCCGGCGCGTTCACAAACAGCCAGAGCCAACCCTATATTTGCCGGATGCTCGATATAGCTGAATTTCCTAAGTTCTTCTTTCGTTACGCCGCCGCCGCCAACTCTGTGAACTTCCGTTTTGCGCTTTGCACCAATTTCCTTTAAGACATCCAAATTGGTTTTCTCAGAAGTGAACAGAACACCGTTTTGGGGTATAGTATTACTAAGCGATCTGGCGATTTGTTCGCGAAAGCGTCCCATTTCGTTGACATGGTCAAGTCTGCAATTTGTAATCACGCCAATATTCGATCTGACAATTTGCTGTTCACAGATCCACTGATATTCAGGCAGCACAGCCATACATTCGATCACGAGTGTATCGGGATTGAATTTTCGATCTATGTACCGAAGAATTTTTACCTGTTCGATAATATTGGCTGGTTGATCGCGCTTAATAGCGATTTCATCGCCTTTGTAATCTATTATCCTCGGCAATGTTCCAGTAGTCTTGGCGACCGCTCTTAATCCTCCCGCTCTCAGTCCCGCAGCGATCAATCTTGTAACAGAAGATTTACCGCGTGAGCCATTGACATGAATGCGCAGTGGAATATTTCGCAGCTTTTTCTGGTGCCCATGGTATTCCCATGCCCCATAGACACAGAGGGCTAAAACAATGAAAACAAGAACTAACA
This sequence comes from uncultured bacterium, assembly GCA_964635255.1. Lineage (GTDB taxonomy): Bacteria > Electryoneota > AABM5-125-24 > Hatepunaeales > Hatepunaeaceae > CAZWOY01. Next base: position 6,204 of record CAZWOY010000051.1, on the reverse strand, counting down.
TGTACTTTTCTCACGCAATGAATTGCTTGTTCAGGATATAAGCTAAGTTACAGATATTCTGAATAACTCTCCTTCACTAAAGTGAACAAGATTACTAATATAGCATAAAGATACGGATTTCACAAGGATTTTTGGCTTATTCCCTGCGAACAATAAATTGTTTTTATTCCTTAATCTCAATTGGTATTCTGAGCAGTTGGAAATTACCATCCGTTTCAGCGCTGTAAAGAATCCAGTTTCCATCGGGAGAAAATCTGGGATACCTCGCCTCTGCGCCGCCCAGATCTATCCTCTGAATATCCTTATTGTCCAAACGCATCAGATATAAAAAGTACTGCTCATTTTCACGCCCGGCAAAGGTCAGCAAACCATAGGCGTCTAAATAATCCGGATTGCTGCATTTTATGCCATTCGGCGACAGGATCCGAACTTTCTTTGTAACCGAATTAAACAGTGCAAGTTTCCAATCCTCCGTCAAAACGAAGTATTCATTTCCCATATAAAATTCCGGACCGCGTAAGTTCTGTTCAACTCCGGCAATCAATGTGGGCGCTCCGCCATCCACATTCAGCGTATAGAAAGAATTGCGTTTTTCAAGCGGTTCTGAATCCGGACTGGAATTTCGCTCAGATAGAAAAACGATATTTTTCTCATCGATGAATACAGGATACCAGTCGTCGCCTTCCGCGTATGTCAATGGAAATTTTACTTCATCGAGCGGGTTGTATAATACAAGGTCCCGCTCCCACTCATTCTCGGTATTCTGGTTGGAAACGAATACAATGAATTCGCCGGTCGGCGACCATAGCGGATTTTCATCGTTGTATTCTGAACGGATTAATCTCGTTTCAAGCGAATCGGCAAGATTTAACTCATATATCTGCCAATTGCCATGACGGTTGGATTGAAAAATAATTTTTTCGCCATCGGGATGATAATTTCCCAATCCATTATCTGACGGATCAAACGTTAGCTGTCCAATTTCTCCGACGACGGCTATGATCTCCTCGTCCGTAGCGACAGTTTCCTTAGCTGTATCGACTTTTGTTTTTGGCAGTGCAGATTTATCCGCTTTCTTCGTCCCACATCCAACCTGGAGCAAACTGAAAGCGAAGGTTAGAAGGAGCAGCGAAAGTATATTTGGTTTCATAATGACTCCGTTAACTTGCCTGTTTTGTAACAACCTCTAAATATATAAAAAAACCGGTTTTTGTACAAGACTTATCCCTGCGTTTTAAAATCCCGCGTCCAAACCTGCGGCAACCATTAAATTCCGGCACAATATCGCAACGGTCATCGGACCCACTCCTCCGGGAACGGGGGCGACGCCGGCAGCTTTCGGTTCGATTTCTTCGAATTTCGCGTCTCCGACTAACCGGTATCCTTTCTTTTTTGAACTGTCCGGCACTCTGTTGATACCCACATCGACAACTGCAGCGCCTTCTTTTATCCAATCGCCGCGCACGATTTCAGGCTTCCCAACCGCCGGCACGACTATGTCCGCCAAACGGACAATCTCCGGCAGATTCCGGGTTCTTGAATGGCACAAGGTCACAGTCGCGTTTCCGCCTCTTCCTTTCAATCCTAACATTAAGGACAATGGTCGGCCCACGATCACAGATCGACCGATAACGACTGCATGTTTTCCCGCCGGATCGAATCCGTAATTAAGCAGCATCTCGATAACCGCCGCCGCAGTACAGGGCAAAAAACGCGGTTTCCCAATATACAATAAACCGACGTTTTCCGGATGAAAACAATCGACGTCCTTTTCCGGCGCGACCAATTTTTGAACCTTTATCTCATCGAGGTGCGGCGGCAAAGGACTTTGTACTAAAAGTCCATCGTACTTTTCATTCCGATTCACATTCTTAATCTCGTCCTTTAATTCGTCCATAGTAATTGAGGACGGCGCTTTCTTATGTTCAAAATCAAAGCCGATTTCTTTACAAGCTCTCTCTTTAGCGCGGATATAGACCGTAGATGGTAAATCGTCGCCAACCTGTATCACACACAGAAAAGGCCTTTTCTTCCCTGCGGCGATACCGCTTTCCAATCGTTTTTTCAGATCGTTTCTGATCTTCTCGGAAAGCTCTTTTCCGTTTAAAATAACCGCCATTCTTCTCTAAGCGCTCTTGTTTTGTTCTAAAGCTGTCTTATATCCCTTAAAATAACTAAAAAAAATCAAATAACTATAAAACAACGCCGGTACATGAATTTTATTTAAGATTATTACAAGTAATTTGACAATTGAAAACATAAGTTCATTGAAACCGAATATCTTAATCATTTTATGAATTAAGGATCGGTCGAAAAAATCAAGTTTCAATTCGCGTTTCAATTCTGGATGTTTCTTAACTAATATCGGTATTCCAAAACGTCCAAAATTATGGCTGTTTTGAATGAGATCGCTTTGCGATCTCAAATGCAGGTGGCAAACGGTAAGCGCCGGATCGAAATGGAATTCCGCCCCAAGTTTTTCAAGCCTCACGCCAAAATCGATATCTTCGCCATATTTACGCAATTCCTCATCGAATCCTCCGGTTTTAAAAAAAAAGTCTCTGGTTAATGAAGCATTGCCGCTCAGAAAATATCTTCCGGGAATTTGCAACTCTTTCTTAAGTTTCATCACTCCCCTGCTTTCGAGATATTTGCCATAGCTAAGATTTTTTAGATCCGGCGGGTATTTTACGGCGCCGATCACAACGTCATTGTCTTTTCTGATATTTTGAGCATGCCCTGATACGAAATTCTGGTCGAATTCCATATCGCCGTCCAAAAAAAGCAATATCTTTCGCTCCGCCCTTTCCGCTCCGGAATTCCGGGCAAACGACCGTCCGTTATTTTTATCATTTAGAATTGCGATGAGATTTAATGATCCCGAATACTCTTTTAGCCATTGATTCGTGCCGTCGGTAGAGCCATCGCTGACTATAACTACTTCAAACAAACCCGGATCCATTTTTTGTCTTTCAAGACAGCAAACCGTTCTTCTTAAGAACTGAAGCGAGTTATAGGTTGGAATTACAACGGAGACTTCTTCGAGGTTCACGACCTAAATCCGTTCACAATTTCAATCAAGGTCTTTTCAAATTTATCAGCCACATTATCCCATGTGAACCTGCGACAGCTTTTCAAGCCATTTTCAATAAATCTCAATCTTGTTTCATTTCTATCTATTAACCATTCGATTTTGTCCGCCATCGATCTGGGATCGCGAGGCGGCGCAAAAGCCGCATTAAAACCGTCTTTAAGAAACTCGCCTATTCCCCGGCTGTTCGTCGCGACTATCGGCAATCCGCAAGCCTGAGCTTCAAGCGGCGGCAGTCCAAATCCCTCGAACCAGGACGAATGGAGGAAAACATCGCCCCATCGATAAAAATCCGCCAGTTCGCGATCGTTTTTCGGTTTAACCATTTCAACCGGAAATGCCGCTTTAGTTGCATCCAAATTATCTTGCGTGATAACGCGCAGCACAAAAGGACGTTTATTTATATCGATCAGATTAAGCGCTTCTATCAGATCCGCAAACCCCTTCCATAAAGCAATTCTACCGACTGTTACAAATCTGACAGGGTTATTGAGGTTTTTCTTCGGTTCGGTTTGATAAAAATAATCGGGATCATAACCGCTCGGGACGATAGCAAATGGTTTGTCGCCTCCTTCAGTTACGCATCTTGTCGCAGTCCAGTGGGAATTTGCAATTAAAAAATCGGTTTTTATACTTTTCCGCGCCAGAAAACGATATACTGCGCGGAGGAATGGCGACTTAAGATAAGAACCATCGTCGAAAAAATGGACGTCGTCGTTCAGGACGTAATTTACCGCCGGGATGTTGCGTCGATTGCCGATAATCCTACCAAGCAATGCATAAACGGGCATCGATGCGACCAACGCATCGACTTCAGGTATTTTGAAATACATGCCAAGACTGCCCGTCAGGACTGCAAGCAGTGGATTCTGCGCCGGCGCTCCGCATTCTACGACTTTAATTCCGGTCTCATCATCAGCCATCCGATTTCTGCCTTTGGGTATAATAATATAAAAATCCCACCCAATCGCGGAAAGTCTTTTACCGATCTCCACAGCGACGCGCGAACCTCCGGTCAAATGCAAATTGGGCAGCAGATAGCCGATCTTCATATCATTCCCGCGTCTTTGTAATATCCATAAAGCGCGTCCATAACCGAAGCAACGTCGTGATGTTTAATAGCCCACTCTCGCCCAAACTTGCCAAAATGAATGCGCAAATCCTCGTCTTCGATTAACTCGAAAAGTTTTTTTTCTAAATTTTCATGGTTTATCGGAATAAACGGATGCCCATCTAGAAAGTCCGCCACCCCCTGATTTATTTTAGTCATAGTAGGTATTCCCATCGACAGTGATTCAACCGAACTTGCGCCGTATCCCCATCCGCCAGCGTCGGTAATCTGGTCGATAAAAATATCGCAGGTCGATTTCATTTCGAGCGCTTTATCGTGTGGAACGTTTTCAATCATTATCCAGTCTATCGGATAGCGTTCAGCCAATTTCAGGACAGTTTGTTCGATAAAATCGCTGCCTTTAAACATCCTGTTTCGAGCGGCGTGTCCGATTCTAATCCTGCCGTCGGATTTTCGCGGATTAGGTTTAAGCGCGTTCGTATCTATCGGTAAAAACAAATATTTCATTCCTTTCATTCTTTGAAGCAGGTCAATTTCCGAGGTCAGGTTCAATTGAGAATGTCGATGAACGGACTCGATCACTCCCCGGTTTCGCAGATCGCCGCCATGATAGAAGCAGACTATGCCCTTGCCCTTCTTCGATAACTCTCGAACCCAGCGTCCATCGCGAAATGGATCGATTCCCTGTTCAAAATGATAGACGTCGAACTCGTTCAATTTATGTTTCTCAATAGCTTTTCTGATGCGAGGTTCGTTAATTTTATCCCGCAATCTAAACATCAGATCTGCACTTTTCGAGAAAGGTTTCCAAAATGGCGGATTCCCCGCAAGATCGACAATATCCGCTAAATTGTTTCGTTTTTTCAGGAATTTTCGGAATGACTGCAGCCAGCTTTTATCCGGCGTCAATCGAAGGTTAAAACACAGGTCATCCTCAAAACCATATCGATTCCTGAAAAAAGTAATATATCTGCAATGGTTTCCACGGATGCGGTGTCCTGCGGCAAACAGTCCAAATCCTCCCGAAACATTTTCCGGAGAAACATACAGGATTTTCAATTTTCAGCCTGGATCAGTTCCTTTAATAACCTGCTGACAGGTTCGTTTTCAATTGAACTGATTAGATCGGAGGGTTTTTCCAAACCATTTTCGGTAACGACATAAGTGATGAATTCAGGCGGGATTGTTTCATAATACTCGTTAACTATATCGATTTTATCGGAAAACTCAGATGAAATTTCACGCGGATTCTGCGGAAGAAATCTGAAATATGGCAGCAATTCACTGGGAAGAAGTTTATCGGTTGTCGCCAGCGATATAAAAGGCTTTTCGAGGAACCGGCATAAGTATGCTAAAGCCTTACTCCCTATCTTATTCACCATTCCGTTCACGCTGAGGCTGTCGCCGCCGATCCAAACCGCATCTATGTGTTCTACTTGCGACATTAAAGCCGCATCTGTGTAAAGCGTTACGTCCAAATCGGCGTTTTTTAATTTCCTGGCTAAGATTAAGCCTTCCATAATCGGTCGGCCTTCACCGCAGAGCGCTTTTTGCGGATAGCCGAATTCTTCATAAGATCGAATTAGCGCATTTGCCACAGTTGAACTGTTCGAATAGGTAAGAACCGTTTCGCCGTTTTTCGGTATTAAATCCAAACTATCCAATATTTTGGTTCGCATTTGCTTGCGATTGGCTATAAATCTTTCAAATTCATCGATAAATTCCTCCCAGCGATCGTCAGTTTTTTCCTTAATTAAACACGTGGAGTTTAACAGGTTTAAAACCGGCGCCATGGAAGGCTGTCCTAATGCAAGCCTGCGAACAGCTCGGGAAAATAGTTTAACGGCGTTATGAGAGTTCTCAATTCCAAGCTTTCCGATGCCGATAAACAGCGAAGCCGCATCATCAGCGATCTCTGCGGCTCCTCTGGAATGGTCGGTCGATAAAGAATCGATCTGAGTATTTAAATAGGAAATCAAACTGCTAACGGCAGGTTAGTTAAATAGCTTCGTGAAATCAAACTTATGATACTCCGACATAC
>CAZWOY010000050.1:0-14516 GCA_964635255.1 uncultured bacterium | reverse complement strand
CAATTGTGTTCATCGATACAGGCGTTCGCGGCAGTTTGTTGATTATGTCATCGCGATTTATAAAATCCATCAGCGGTGGATTTGGATAATAATCGGGATAGGTCGATAATTCGGACGGTTTTAGATTTGGATGGGCGTCGCTGTCGAAGCTGTGAACCTGAACGACAAATTCGTTTTGAATATGATCGACTACTGCGCGATGAGCGGTCTGAAAGACGGTTCGTTCATTGCGGGACGGATCGGATAAGGACAGCTCGTTGTTATAGTTTCCCTGCTCGGTCCACATAACTTCCCTGCCGCATCCGGAGACAAAAAGAGCCTTGGCGCCAATGGTTAAAAAGGCGTCCATAGCGACTGCAGTCGAAATGTAATCGTCGCAGGGATGGGGCGCTTCAAGAACGACTGTTGAGCATTCAGGTTCGGGATCGAATATATACAATCCCCAGCCGTAATCGAACGAACCGGTGACATCGTCCGCTTCGTCTTCTGTCCCGTTATCGTCATAATAGTTCTCATTGAGGTATTCGCGCAGAATCCAGTATTCCTTGCCGTCGTCGTTTAATCTCACCAGTTGGTAGAAGTTATTGAAATAGGCGTCTTCAAGCGTTATCCGGGCGGAATTGATATCGCCATGGATCAACAGTCTGAAAATGTCGCGCCAATCCTCTAAGATTTCATCCGGTTCGTCAAGGCTGTCGATAGGCGTGTATTGACCAAACCCGTTTGTTTGTCTGTCAAGTTCTGCAGGTCCGTAATGATTATAGCCTTCATGAGCGATTCCTTCAACGGTGTGACTTACCCAGTTGTCGTATTCGCAGCCTGGCTCGTCGCCGTGATAAAATTCGATTAACGAGCCGTTTTCGTCGATTATGTCGCCCCAGGCTTGAACCGAAATTAGAAAAAGGAAGAAAAATAACGGAAAATGGAAATGTCGCATTTTAGCAGATCCTCACGAATCAAATCATTTCATCAGCAATACCTTTTCGGAATCGAGAAGGTTGTTAGACTCTATATTAATAATATAAAGTCCATTCGGCTGATTTTCAGCATTGAAATTAAAAATATATCCACCTGAATCAAGCTTTCCGCTAAACAGTCTTTTTACCAGCTTGCCATTAATGTCAAATACGCTCAGTTTAACCGGCGACTGCTCCGTCAGCCGGATGGAAATCTTTAGCCGCGAGTTGAAAGGATTAGGGAAAGAAGCTAAAAGGGCCGAATTATTCGCGGATTCTGCAGGCTTTGTCAGTTTAACAAATGCAAATCCATCCGTTTCATAAACTGCAGATCCTTCGATCAATTCGTAAGCGCAATAAGTTTCCTCCGTTCCATCCCACAGCTTTAGCGAATACCTCTCCCCCGGCGCAAATCCTTTCACCGGCGATGAAACTCCATTCCCACTCCACAAAGCCATACCCGCCAATTCTCCATTTCCGGCTAAACAGACTCCCGCACAAACGCCCTCTTCCGTGAAAGCGCCAATTTCAGCATACCCATCGGGAAGTTCTTCGATATTTATCAGCAGGCTCATATTAGCGTTATAACCCGTTGACAGCTTGAAATGCTCAGTTTGAATCGAATCGATATTATAATTTTCATTTTGCGCGTTCGCCATAAGATTTCTTTGAACATTCCAGATTAACTCCGTATCTGCATCGACTTTCACCTGATAGCCCAATCCTCTGCGCAGCGACCTCATATTCGAAAAATTATGGCGCGGGAAATAAAACCTTCCATGATGATCTTTCGCAAGCAGCAGTCGGTCCGAAATATTGCCGAAAGCCTCTTCAGCGGCGCGGGATGCGTTAGGCAGATAAGAAACGATGTTCCATCCCTCGCGCAAGGGGATTTCTGTATCTAAGGGCAAAGGCTGGTTGACAATCGTCAAACTCGATGGCTGTTCCAGTAAAACCTGATAGCCATATCTCGCATCCCAGGCTTCAATCTCATCGAGGTCATAGCGGGGCGAGAAGAAATCGCCGTTTTGGTTTTTTACTAATACAAGAACTTCTTCCGCAATCAGATTTGCCCATATAGATTCGAATGCATCATAAGCAGGCTGAGCCGGTGCTGAAATCATACTCCAAGCTTGGCGCATCATAATATTAAAACTTATAACCGGATCGGCGGAGGTTTGCAGCATCCACATCTGCGAATCATTATTTTCCCGCAAAGTCGCGCCACCAGCGATATTATAGCCTGAATCGTTTTTCAGAAGCGAATAGCCTTCTTCGCTAAGTTCGCCGCCGTAACTGTCTTGCCATAGCAAATTGCCCTCGCGGTCCGTCCGCACAATATAGACCTGCAGATTATTGCCCTCATGCGACATAATGCCGCCAATAGCGACAAATCCGCCGTCCTCTGTCTGGGCAATGTCATAAAAAACATCCTCGCGCTCCCCTCCATAAGTCCTCAACCATTCCATTTCACCGCCCGAATCTGTTTTTATTATGCACGCTTGGAAAGCGCCGTTTTCTTCAGCCTGGGTATATCCCGCCATAGCGAATCCTCCGCCGGCAGTCTGAACTACGGCAAAACAATCGTCGTTAAACTCGCCGCCGTATCCCTCCGCCCAGAGCAGTTCGCCATCCTCGTCCGCTAAATACAAGCCGAAGTCTTTCTCGCCGTGACCGATAGAAATCGTATAGCCGATCATGGCGCAGCCGCCCTCCGTAGTGCGGATGTGCTTTCTGCCGTAATCGAAATGTTCGCCGCCGTAGGTTCGCTCCCAGACGACTTCGCCGTTCTCATCGGCTTCGATCAGCCAGTAATCCTTATATCCGGCTCCGAACGACCAGGTATAGCCCATTAGCGAGAGATTGCCGTTTTCGAGAGGTATAATCGAGAAGCAGGCGTCATAATGATCGCCGCCGTAAGTCCGGCTCCAGATTTCCTCGCCGTCCTCATTGATTTTTATAACATACCACTCCTCGCCGCCTTCTCCATACGACCGGGTAATGCCTCCCAAGACGAAGCTCCCATCGTCGAGCTCGACTGCGGTATAGCACCATTCGCCGTCGTCGCCGCCATAAGTCCTCGACCAGACTTCGTCGCGATTCTCGTCCGTTCGAACGATAAAAAAATCGGTCTCTCCCTGCGGATCGCTGTTATCGCCAGCCAGAAGATATCCCCCATCCCGCAAACGGATATGATCCCGGCAGACTTCGCCCATCTCGCCGCCGTAGTTCTCTGTCCAGAGGATTTGAGGTTGGCAATTTAAAAATGCCGGAATTAATAAAAAAATAATAAATATTAATAGATATGCTAACATACAACCATTTTAGAATTCTCTAGAATTAAATATTTCGTCTTAGTTCTGTTTAATAACCTAATTATCCTTGACAATTCGCTTTTAAGCTTTAATTGTGATGTTAGTTTACATTCCCAAGTATTTATCACCGACCATCCTTCTTTTCGAAGTAACCGGCAATTTCGTCTGTCACGCCTTATATTTCCTTCTATTTTTGGCTTCCAATAGTTAACTCGTGTTTTAGGAATGTGTCCATCGATACAATTATGCCCATGCCAAAAGCAACCCCGTACTTGAATAACAGTTTTATATTTCGGCAAAACGATATCTGGTTTTCCTGGCAGGTCTTTTACGTGCAATCGAAATCTGTATCCTAATCTATGTAGAGCCTTTCTAAGAACTAATTCTGGTTTGGTATCCTTTGAGCGTATTTTGCTCATTAAGTTAGATCTTTTTTCAGGTGTGAATACATCGGTCATTATATCAGGTTTTAAATATCCTATTATCATTTGCCCATCTTACGTATTCTTCTCCGTTGTATCTCGCTGCAATCATGTATCCTTTTGATTCATCAATCCATTTCTTATATTCTAAATTGTCAGATTCTATTAATCTATCAACATCGTTAAGTGAATTAGCTTTATTAACTAATAGTTTTAAATAAGAATACTCATCTTGAAAAGTCTCATCAGAAGATTTTTTAGATTTTCCTAATCCAGTGGGATCAATAAGTGGTTCGTTAAATGGAGTGAATCTGAATGAAAGAGATAACATGTTAGGCTCATCATTATCAATTCTATACCAACTGCTATCCCGGGTAAGTACAAACCAAGTATCTGGTCTGTCTCTTAAAAGATTAATCAACCATTTGCCAAATCCAACGCTGAATAATTTTGAGAAATTTGTATAGTTAAAACTTTTAATTTCTGAGGGATCTAAAGAAAAAGTTCTATGAGAAGGTAATTTCAGATTAATTAAATGGTTTAGGTTTTCACCAAATTCAGGATAATCGACTACATTATTTTTAATTAATTGCCAATACTTATTAAGATCGTCGAACTTTAAAAGTTCCTTATCTGATCTCGTAGTAACTAAAAGAATCCATGGATGACGAGTTTTACTTATTTGAAAATCCAATACATTTAATAAGGCAGTATGATTATAAATGTAGTCCCTATTAAAGAATGATTTGCAAAAATCCAAATTGATCACATCAAAGGGACCATTTTCTATGAATTTATGAAAACCGAGGTCGTCTTTGTCTTTTAGGTTCTTGAAATCTCCATTATGTAGCAGAGAATTATCTGTGATTGATTTACTAATTTCATTCCAGGATATATTTGTCTCGATATTAGGATCGTTATTAAATCCGAGGCATTTTAGCTTAATCGACTTCAACTCACACATTTTAGCCAAAACCCTAATGTCAATCATATCCTCGCCAGGAAGTGAAAAATATCTCAAAGGTCTATCTCTAATCACGCCCTCTTCTATAAGTTCACAGATTTGAGTTTCCCATTGATTTTTTCTAATCCATTGCTTTCTTGGTTTATGCCAAGGTTTGAATTCCTTCGGTATTGCTAATTTATGCTTTGGTTTATGAGGTGCAATACCTTCAAATAAATTGTTCTCAGTATTCATTTGAAGACCTTTAATTATTATCTGGTTGAAAAATAAATACGATTTCTTTTAGTAATTTTTGCTGTTCCTCATAGGACAGAATTTCCAAAACTCCAAAAGCGTTCAAAACTTTGGCAACCGCTTTTATTTTAATTTCAAACTCCTCTTTTTTTCTGTTTTGCTCTACACTGCGAGTCTCTGGATAATCAGAAAATACTATTCCTTTATGATATGATAATTTCCCTTTTGACTTTTCCTCGAAAACACTATTTTGATCTTCATAAAAATCAACATCCTGGATATCGTAATCTTCTTGATTCATAATACCTCTAATTCTATCTTCAATGTTATTTTCTAACTCGGTCTTTCGTTTTTCTGTTTCCAATTCACGTTGTTTATCTCTGAATTCTCTTGCGATACTTTTTTGTCTGGTTGCCAATTGCCTAAAAGCATTATGTACCCAATTCGTTATATATACATAATGAGGATGCGAATGGTTGAATGACTCCCGGTCTATATTTAACGCCGGATCTAAACCTTTCAAAACGAAGATTTCTGCCGTTACTTGTTTTTTTCTCGTTAATTCGGAAACTGGATAATGCATAAACGTCTCATCAAAAAGTACACCGCTTGAATCATTTATTCTGATTAATACGCCTGTGTGATCTTTAGGTACAATATTATGATTCCAAAGCAAATAGCCTTCGAACTCTAAATCCCCACCTCGCACCTCATTAGGAATATGAGAAATATCTGGTCTATCTTTCCCATAAAAAATGAGTGAATAAGGCGTCCTGTCGTATGTCTTTGACAATCCTAAAAAGCGTAAAGGTCTATATAATTCAATATTATCGATTATTACTTTAAATTTATGTTGTTCACCTCTTTCAGGAGATTTTAACTCGAGTTTTTCCCTTATTGTTTGTCCTTCGGATAAATCAATTTCCTGTGCTTGCCCCTTCTGTAGATTGCTCAATTCAAAATACCTATTTTCTTCGTTCATTTCTAAATCAAATGGGTGCTTTTCTAAATAATCCAACGGCGCATATAAACTCAAGAGCCATAACGTTTTAAGGTAATTGTCAAAAATGACGTTTTCTGTAATACTGTAATTTTTTTGCACATTACATAATTTATAGACCTTATCTACAATTTGTTTAAATCTATTGGCTGGTTTATCTTTTTTTTCCCATGGGATATTTGGATCTTCTGATAATATATTAGGATCGTTTAAATCAACACTCCCAATATGAAACGCCGGTGGTTTTTTCGGATCATTTTTTTCACCACCCATTTCGGAATAATAATCCGGCTTGCATTCTTTCCACAGATCTAGACTCCTCAAATCATCTCTTACTTTGGGAATAATATTTCTTAAAATGATTTCCGTCCCATGACTATCCATATCAATTGCCGGTACTTTCCAGATTTTCACTGATCCTGGTTTGAATTCTTCACTGTCTATTTCGGAATGTGTAACTAAATTAACGTCTGCAACTGTTCTGAAATTAGCGTTTATGGTTTTTGTTATAATCTGAAATTCTTTTGTTATCTGCGATAATGCAAATAAGCCAATACCAATTTTACCAATTAACTTCCTACCCCCAGGACTTAGGTTTTTATCTTCAGCATTTGAAATGCCATATTCGATTCCTTTTTGAGTCCTTTTCGGACTGCCGCCGATGTTTTTTATCAAATTAGCCAGCGCTTCAGGCGTAAAGCCAATGCCGTCATCCGAAATTCTTATGGTTTCGAATCTTGGAGCATCGGTATTTATAATTACCTTAGTCGCATCAGCATCATAGGAATTTGCAATTAATTCACGAATAGCTGAGCTTGGTTCCCTGTATATTCCATCTGTAATTCTTGAAAGGACTCGTTCTGAAGTTTTTAGTTCTTCGGCAATTACTACATTATTATCAGAATCTTTAATTTTATTTGCCAATTCTTTAATATTATAAACTTTATTTTCCATTTCCATTTGTCTTCTCGTTTAATTCCAGGAATGTTTTTATCGCTGCTCTTCCCAACGGTAAAGGAACAGCATTTGTAACCTGTTCCATTTGTCTGCCGAATGGTCCCATAACTATGTAAGAATCCGGAAATCCTTGCAATCTGGCTGCTTCTCTTACAGTTATGCTTCTTGGTTCAGCATAATGAACCGGAGGAGCGCGATGACCAGAAATAAGAGTTACAGAATATCCATTTGGATCAAGTTTTCTGTAAGAAAGTGGTCCTTTCCCAATAGGTATCTTTGCAATTTTACCTTTTACTGATTCTGAATGACGCATTGCGTAATGGTTAGGAATGTTTCCATTATCGTCTCCTGAGTTTAGCGTATCGGGTCGAACAGATGGAACAGGAAGATTTCCTATTACGTCGTATATCTTTTTGGGATTTTTTTTGTAACATGAAATAATTTCTAAAATGTCTCCCTTGCAAAAAGAATGATCCAAAACGAAATATATTATCCTTTTCCTGCGCTGTGAAGTACCAAATTCCAATGCATCTAATTTTAATCCATTAATATAATAGCCAGCATTTACTAATTTTTCTTTAAATCTTTCAACAATAAACTTATGTTTTTCATTGACAACCATTGGCACATTTTCTACAATAGCAGCGTGAGGCTTTAGAAATGAAATTGCTTCCGCGACTGAAATCATTATTTCATTTCGCGGATCCGATGAATTTCTCTTTCCCGCTACCGAGAATCCCTGACACGGAGGACCTGACACAATAATAAAATCTTTAAAATCGCAAAAATTGGATAGTTTTTCTTTTATACAATTAAGAGTTTTCTTATCTGCAATGTCATTTTGAATAATATAAGAATTTGGGAAATTTTTCTTATATGTTGCCAAAGCGTAAGTAAAAATATCAACGCCAATTATAGGTTCTATTCCCTCCTCGCGTGCAGCAAAAGACAACCCTCCCATTCCGCAACATAGGTCTATTGCAGCATATTTAGATTTCACAGGAAGCGCTTCCGTCATTGGATTTTCTACCTTCGTGTTCTCAAAATAAAATTGCCCTTTCGTTATTAATTTTAATTAAAACTTCCTTAAATATCAATAGAATACATTTTAAAATACAATAAATGCTAATTATACTTACCTGATAAAGTAAAGCCCGGCAAAAAACCGGGCTTCAAACAAAATTTTTCCAGACCTTTACTTAATCAACATAACCTTCCGAACCTTACTGAAATCATCCGATTTCATTTTAATCCAGTACAGTCCCGAAGCCATGTCCAAAGCATTCCAGGTAGCGGTGTAGTTCCCGGCTTGACGGCTTTCACCGATTAGGGTTTCTACGAGCCTGCCGTGCAAGTCGAATACGCTTAATTCAACCATGCCATCCTGCGGCAATCCATAATTAAGGCGCACCATCGAATTGAATGGATTCGGAAAACCTTCACTCAGATAATAATCTCCCGGCACAGCCTGGTTTCCGGTCACATCTATGACAAGATAGCCGTCTTTGGCATAGACCAGTTCTTCACCGATATGGAACTTTTCGACGCTTAAATCTACTGTTTCCGGATAGTTTACCGATTCTAAGCAAAGCCGGTAAGTTTCGCCGTCGAGTAAGCCGTCTTTTTCTTCAGTAGTCTGATCGTCTCCCCAGACAGCCAGTCCGCAAGCTTGATTTCGGATATATCCCGAACCGATCGCCATGCCGTCCTGGGTTTTCGCGACAATCCGGTCGCCGTTTTCAAACTGAATATTCTTCAGCGAATGAATCAGAACGCTCTGATTTTGACCGGTTCGTTTGATCGGATTGTCTTCCTTAATTCCGGATGGATCGACCGACGCTAAAACGCCGCCTTCTTCCTGCTCCGGCGGATAATTCAGAACTAAGCCCTCGCCATCGATCTTTAATTGATATCCTTGTCCGGCAGTCCACGGCTCCATATTCGAGAAACCAAACTCCGGCAGCATAAACTGACCGAATGCGTCTTTCGCAATAAGCAGATTATCAACGATGTTCGAGACAACATAAAAATCGGGATTCGAAGCGTCGAGATCATAAGTCGGATAGTATGGAACCATGTTCCAACTGTCGTTGAGCGGAATGTCCGCGTCCGGTTCGATCGGTTCTCCCGACCAGACTGTTTCAAAGTCTTCGGTTATGTTTATCTGATAGCCTTCTTCAAGGTTCCAGCAGGGAATACTGTTAAAGCCCCAAGCCGGCAGATAGAACCTGCCGTATTGATCCTTCATAATAATGAGTCGATGATTTTCCTCATCGATCCTCATTTGTTCCGTCATTAAAATGACGTCGGGACCAGGAAGTTCTTCATCGGCGTACATTTCCAGCGGAGGGCTGACGTTGAGGGAAATCATGTTCCAGCCATGCACAAACGGCGCCGTTTGTTCGCGCACAATCCGGTTGACGATATTGAAAGTAATGTCCACAATTGCCGGGCTGCCGGTTGCATTATGATCGAATTCGAGTATGCCTGTCAATTCGACTTGGGGCATATCAACGGCGCTTAGCGTTAACGTCAAGTCCGTCTCTTCCCCGGCTTGAAGCACGCCGTTCTCAGGCTCGATCAACATCCAGTCGCGCCTGACGTCAAGCTGCCAAACTTCAAGACGATCGTCCGATCCGTCGTTGATAATGCACATATACACCCAGCTGTAAACATCGAAAGCCGGCGTAATAAACGCTCCGGCAGGTCTTTCATTATCGATTTTTTCCAGTTCAGCGACGAACATCGTATCTCCGTTTTCTGTGTTCATCTTATGAATCAATAATTCGCTGGTGCGAGGACGATTGAAAACATAAAGATTATAACCATCAGGGTCTTCCGTCCAGTAGGTTAATCCGTATATTCTAAAGTCTTTTCGGTCAAGTTCATCAACTTCATTTCCTTCTCGATCAACGGCTACGAAATCGGAAGTTGTCGAGGAAACCCATAGAACTTCCTGTTCAGTATCCCAGGTTATGTTCTTGGTGGGATGAAACGGAGATTCGAATTCATGCACCATCTCGCCCGCAGTGGTAAATCCAAATATCATGTCATCGTCGCCGCCCCAGAGCAGTTCTCCGTCATAGGTTAAATCTTCCATTCCATATCTCGATCGATCTTCAGGAAGAAATTGTTGGAAGGTCCTTTCTAAATTATAGTCGCGATCAAGCACATAAATCAGGTTTCTGTCCGTATCGAAATTGTCCTCGGTATTCCCGCCGGATACGTAGAAATGATCTCCGACAAAAGCCACGCCCCCAATTCTGGCGTCATCAAGCAATTCGCCAATATTCAAGCGACTGCGGCGTTCCCAGGGATCGGCGTCGGCGTTTCCGGGATTTCTTCTTTCGACAGCCCAGTTAAGAACGCCGCTGCCCTCATTAACCAGCGACATGCCGGCCTCAACCTGGTCTCCCGGCAACACGCTTTCCTCGACTTCATCCGGCGTAATCCGAAATTCGGGATGCAACAGACCAAAATTAATCTCCAGCTCTTCATCGTCCTCGACCTGCAGATCGGCTAACGTCGAATCATTATAGCCGTCTTTCGAGGCGGTTAACGAGAAAATTACATTGGCGGGAGCGTTTTCGATGCGATAGGCGCCCTCCTCATCGGAAACGGAAACGAAGCCATGACTGGTCGTTACAATCGCCTCTTCAATCGGTTCGCCGGTAGCGGCGTCGGTCACTGCGCCGAAAATCTCGCCCATCGCAGAAATTACGGAGGTCGTAAATTTAATCGCCCGCTCATCCTCTAATTCAGCGGCGCCAGGCGACAATTCGCCCCAGTAAGTGTAGGTCAAACCGGTGGACTGATCCGGATTGCCGATCCCGACTGTCGCAAACGGCGTGTCCCATTGCTGGAAACAAGACCTGTCGTCGGTCACGTCCAGATACTGGAAGAGAATATCGCCGTCCCCAGTCAGCGAAGGATAATGCTCAGGATCGAACAGGATTACCTGGAAAGTTTCCGAAGCTTCATTTCCCCCGCGCGGTCCAAGCCTCCGCATGCGCGACCATTCGACAATGAAAATATGATCGTCTTCGATAAAATGATAATAAACCCCGCCTTCGTTAGTCGTCAGCAGATCGTCCCAGAAAGGAGCGATTAATCCCGGCGGAGCCATTCCCGACGGCAGTTTTCTGTTTCTGCCAACGATCAACTCGCTGCAATCGCCCATT
The DNA here is from genome assembly GCA_964635255.1 of uncultured bacterium. Lineage (GTDB taxonomy): Bacteria > Electryoneota > AABM5-125-24 > Hatepunaeales > Hatepunaeaceae > CAZWOY01. Next base: position 3,487 of record CAZWOY010000050.1, on the reverse strand, counting down.
GCAATCCAACCGTTGGTGCAGACGGTAATTTCGTCGTATTCTTCGCCATAAAACACAAAATTGAACGGCAGATCGACCGTCCTGCTGGCGTCGCCTTCTTCCCGTGTATCGTTTAGATTCGTATTCGTTCCTCTGCCGTGTCTATGCGGATCGATTTCGATCCAGTCATATTCCGGCACGTTTACCCAGTTTTCATCCGTATCGTCGAGACAGATATATCCGTACTCGTCCGGACCGAACGGCTGTCCATCGCCGGCTTGCGAAACGGGGAACGAGAAAAAGGCGGTATCGATCAATCCGGCTTCGGTTGTAAGAATAAGAGCCAGATTGGCGTTGGATCCTGCTATGTGAAATACGTTCGCCGCAAGTGTAAAAGAGTTTTCCGACCGGCGAGACGCTCCGATATTCATCCCTGGAAAATTACCATCAGGTTCCGGCACGTCGATGGTTGGACATAAGGTAATCAATCGGGCGGTAAGATCCGGCGAAGCTTCATCGCCGACGTTCCTAATGCGGATACGGCAGTCCACGACGTCTCCGGGAACGAGTGGATCGTCGTCCCAGTCGAGACTTACAAATTCAAAGACCGGTCCCTCTATCGGTATTGTGATCGAACTAATCCATGAATCGTCCCCTGCAGTGGCTTCAAGATTAAACACTGCATCCATTTCAGCCGGAAAACCGCCTTCAATTTCGACGACGAAGGCAACTTCAGCCGACTGTCCTTCGCCGGGCGCTTCCTCGAGTACAGCCTCGCCTTCGACGACCTCCAGATGTTCCATCGCCGGCGTAAGCTCCAGTTGAACCTGGCCCTGAGGAACGTTGGAACCGAAGTTTTTAACAGCGACAACCACTTCAAGCCGTTCCGCGGGTTCGGCGTCTCCATCGCCGTCGCCGTCGCTTTCGCCTTGATCATCGTCGTCGATATCAAATTCATCGGCGCCGATGAATAAGTCCTCCTGATCGATGTCTAAATCGCGATAATAAGGCGTCAAATTATGACCGGTTACCGTGAGCAGCGCCTCGCCTCTGTCCGTCCAATCGGGATCGAGATCAAAAACGGCTAATCCCTCGTCATCCGTGTAAATCAGCTTCTGGAAATCACCCGGTTTATAGAGGCAGACTTTTACTCCCTGCAAAGGATTGTCATCAGCGTCTAAAACTTCGATTTCGACGTGAGTTTCGCCTTCCCTCAGCGAATTCGGATGGTCAACCTGAATTCTGTGCGGGACGTCCGTGTAGAGATCGACGGCGGGATCGCCCATTAAGTTGAAAATGTAGGTTTCGCATTCCCAGCCGTCCAGTCCCGGATTTTCCTCATGGTGAATATCATCGTCATAATAGCCGTAATTCGTCCACAGTTCGGCTTTGCCGTTCATGAACGCCCAGCCTTGATAAGGTATATTTTCGGCGAAAATATTTCTGAATGTGCCCGAGGCGATCAGGTTATTATAAGCCGTATGAGTCGCGCCCGCCGCTCCGACCGCGCCGATAGCGCCTCCGCGTGAATTGTACAGGAAACGTTCGCTATAATAGAACATGCTTGAAGTGTGTTCGCCATAGTCGCCCGTGTTGCAGGTCGCAAGCATTACGAACGGCAGCATTCTTCCATTGCGCAGATTATCGACTTCGGCGTGGCCAAAACCGCTCATGAACGTCCAGCCGCGGTACAAGTAGAAGGAAATGCCCGATGCGAAGTTTTGACGAATAAAATTGTTGGCGTTCGGTCTCGGGTTCTGCGGCGTCCAGTAAAGCTCATCCACCTCGTCGTAATCGTTGCGGAAAAGGAGCTCCTTCGTCCAGCGGCAGCAATCAATCGACGACAGACCGCTGCGGCTGTCTCCGGCGACGACTGCGGCTCGCTTCTGCCAGCCGCGCTGGTCGTTGTCGCCGATAAACGGATCCGATTCATATTCGACAATTTTTTCGACGATATCTTCCAACATATTCAGGTTGTTAAAAATAAGCCTGCCGATTGCAACTTCCGGCAGCAAATCATCGCCGTCCAACATCGTATAGTTATGATCGGACTCGTACGGATGACCGCCTCCGCGCTGCATATTCCAAAAAGCCATCGGGTAGTTCGGATTTAAATTATCAGGCGTGTCGCCGCATAGAACGACCATTTCCGGCGGAATATCCCATTCCTCATAAGCTTCCTGTATCGCCGCCTTCACAGAGTTTGCATTATTGGGCTGAACGTCGTTGACAATTTCGACCGTCCATCCCATTCTTCTGCGCCACTCGATCAGAGGCTCCAGTCTGTCCTCAACATCGCCCCAGCCGCCCATCACGTAAATAATCGATCCATTCCTGACGCCGATGTCGCGCTCCGGTTCAGGCGGATTCAGGACTAAATTACTTACGAATTTATAAACGGATTCGGAAGGCTTCCTGCGATGAGGATCGTCGATGATATTTATGCGATTTAGGTTCGACGTAAAATCCAATTCGAAATCGAGGTTCTCGATAACGCGCAGTTCTTTGGTTTGAGGATTCCATTGCACAGGATAAACAACCACCGGCAGGATTCTGTATCCACGCATAATCGCCGGTTTTTCGATTCTTACCGGTTCAGATGGGTAAAACCCATCGAAATCAGCGCTTTCAACCAGCCTGGCATATTTATCGTTAAACCGGTCGCCGAACTGCAAATCGACTTGTTCCGCGTCGATTTGAGTAACAGGCTGCCGGGGCAGAATGTTATGATCCGACTCAGTGCGGAAAGAGATATGCTTAATATTTATATCAACCCCGCTTTGAGGCGGTATTAAAATAAACCGCACAAAAGAAGGTAAATCCGGTTCACCGGCAGGTCCGTGCGACTCTTCGCCGGCAAAATCAATGACGCTGTAATCGTTAGCGTTAATATTTACGCTTTTGAATTCAAAATCTTCCAAAGCGTAATTTAAATCTATTCCGCTATTATTTTCGGATACGACCGACGCCGAACCTTTCGATAATCCGGCGGAATCGTTTACATCCGCGGCAATACCAACGGAACTAAGAAAAAAAAGTAAAATGCCAAAGCAGATCAAAGATGAATAAAACTTTTGGCAAAATTGCATATCTCCCTCCATGACAGCAGCGATTTAGAAAAAATCTCCGAATGTGTTACGCGCCCCCCAAACAATCGATAGTTAATGATTTCAGCTTGTTTCCGCAAACCTAAAACAAAGAATGAAGAATGCGCAGCTCATCCCGCGCGGACGGGAATGTCCGCGTGGATAAATGCTTTTCTCCGGAGAAAACAATAGAATCATCCACTAAATTATTGGACCTAAGAAGCGAAATGCTATGATGCAGAGCAAGTTTCAATTTAATAATATTTAATTGCCATTTCAAGGATAGTAATCGATTCAGGAAGAAAAACATACATTGGAATAAGTTAAATGCGGGATTTATGAATATTTTTTTGGAAATTGAATCGAAATAGCCTGGATTCAGCGAATCCCTCGTTCCCAATTACCAACTCGTTCCCAATTAC
>CAZWOY010000049.1:0-14579 GCA_964635255.1 uncultured bacterium | reverse complement strand
AAGGGAACAGGCAGGCCGAGACGCCCGCCCTACTAAGGGAACAGGCAGGCAGAGACGCCTGCCCTACTAAAGGGATAACATTTTATGACCTAACTAATATGCAGCGCTTAAATCAAGCCCATTGTCCACAGCATGATCGCTTTCTGACCGTGCAGCCGGTTTTCCGCCTGATCGATTACGACCGAATTAGGTCCATCGATGACTTCATCGGTAATTTCCTTGCCGCGCTCGGCGGGCAGGCAGTGCATAACGATGCTGCTGTCTTTGGCTTTAGCCATAAGCTCCCTATTCACTTGATACGGCTTAAGCTGTTTCATTCGCTCTTCCGTTTTCTCTTTCTGTCCCATCGAAGCCCAAACATCGGTATATATCACGTCCGCGTCCTTGACGGCTGTGGATGGATCATCGGTAATCGTAACTTTTCCTTCGGCGTTTTTCCGTGCATTCGCCACAAAGTCCTCGCCCGGATGGGTTTCATCGACAGTCGCTATCCACAGGTCGATATCCAGCAGTTTTGCCGCGTTTATCCACGACCTCGCCATGTTGTTGCCGTCGCCGAGATAGGCTACTTTGACGCCCTCGATGATTCCGAGTTTCTCTCTGACCGTCATGACGTCGCAGAAAACCTGGCAGGGATGCAGCCGATCGGTTAAAGCATTTATAACAGGCGCGTCAGTCCATTCGGCTAACTCTTCGACGTCCTTCTGATGAAAAGTCCGGATCACGATCATATCAAGGTATCTTTCAAGAACGCGCCCTGCGTCTTTAATCGACTCGCGGACGCCCAACTGAATTTCCTTATCCGTGATGAACATGGATCCGCCGCCCAGTTGATGCACTCCCACTTCAAATGAAACTCTCGTGCGCAGCGAAGGCTTATGAAAAATGCAACCGACCATTTTTCCTTTGAGCAACTCCGGACAGACGCCGGCTTTAGTTTGATCTTTCAGCCGGATCGCCTGATCGATGCAATCTATAAACTCGTCGCGACTCATATCGGGAATCGCGAGAAAGTCTTTCGTTTTTTGTTCCAACTTAACTCCCATTTATTTCATTCCTTTTTGGCTTCATAATATATACAAATTGGGATTGTGTTGTGCAATGGTGAGATGGAGTTTGAGATCGCCGGCGATTGAAAATATCTTCCTTCGACGATAGTGCGAGAACCGGCATGGATTCCAGCTTTCGCTGGAATGACTGCGTACGGAGCGTTATTTTCGCAGTAATTCATGGGAGCAATCATAATTTTCCGATTTGAGGTTGTAACTTTCATGGTATTTATATTAATTTCTTGTTAAAGAACAGGCGTAGCGCCACCGGCGTTCTGAAAAGGCAGTATGCCGGAATGGTTTTTATTTGCTTCAGTTGCATTCCTGTTCAAGGAAAAAACAAGTCAGGCTTTTTTTGATTTCTTTTAAAGGTACATAAATGGAACCGAAAAAGACAGCGCTTTACGATAAGCATGTTGAGTTTGGAGCGAAGATTGTTCCGTTTGCCGGTTATTTGATGCCGATTCAATACAGCGGTATTTTAGATGAACATAAACACGTAAGATCGAAGGCGGGCGTTTTCGACGTGTCGCACATGGGCGAATTCGAAATTCGCGGCGAAAACGCGGAAAAATTTCTCAACCGCATGACAACCAATAACGTCGCCAGACTCGAACCGGGCGGCATACAGTATTCCGCCATGCTTTATGACGACGGCGGCATTGTCGATGACCTGCTGGTTTACCGTTTCGAAGACCATTACCTGGTCGTCGTAAACGCAGCCAACATCGAAAAGGACTTTAACTGGCTGAAAGAGCATTTATCCGAAGGCGCGGAGCTTAAGGACATAAGCGACGATATAACGCTGTTAGCCATTCAGGGTCCCAACGCGGCTGAACTGGTCAGCGAACTTGCCGATGAAAAAACTGACGATATCGTATATTATAGTTTCCGGGAAGGTAAGATTGCCGGGATCGATGCAATTATCTCAAGAACCGGCTATACGGGCGAAGACGGGTTTGAACTTTACGTCCGGAAAGAGTATTCGGAAAAACTGTGGGATGCGCTTTTTGAGATCGCCGGCAAGTACGATCTCAAACCGGTCGGATTGGGAGCGCGCGACTCGCTGCGGCTTGAAGCGTCCTACTGCCTTTATGGAAACGATATCGATCAAACGACAAATCCGATCGAAGCCAGACTCGGCTGGATCGTAAAATCGAAAAAGAAAGGCGGTTTTATCGGCAAAGAACCCGTGCTGAAAGCAAAAGAAGGCGTCTCCCGCAAGCTGTGCGGATTTGCGTTAAACGGCAAAGGCATCGCCCGGCGGCATTCCGAAATTTATTCTGATGGACAGAAGGTCGGTTATGTAACTTCGGGCGGGATTTCGCCTCAGCTTGACAAATCGATTGGAATGGCATACATTGATTTACCGTACGATAAAATCGGAACGGAGTTAGAAATCGATGTTCGAAACCGGCGTATCCCGGCAGAGATCGTGCAACTGCCATTTTACAAAAGAGATAAGGATTGATAAATCTACATAGGATCGATTCGGTTGGATTTTTGTTTTTACTTTTGTGACCGCAATCACAAACATCCGATTAATACTATCGGAAATTTATTTATTGTTTCCAACTGGATGTGTGGGAATTTCAATTTAAACAAATGGATTGAGCATGAGTAATATACATAAAACAGAACGATCCGATAAAGTTGTAGATCTTTTTTTCACGCCGGCTGCAGTTTCAAATGAGAGGCTGAAAGGATTTACAACAGTAGTTATCGATGTTTTACGGGCGGCGACAAGCATAACCATGGCGCTCAGCAACGGCGCGCGGGAAATTATACCGTCTGAATCGATTGCCAGCGCCAGTGAGATTGCAAGTGGATTAAACAGGAACGACTTACTCTTATGCGGCGAGCGCGATGGAAAATTAGTGGAAGGATTTGATCTGGGCAATTCGCCCGCCGATTATACAAGAGATCGGGTCAGAGGCCGGACGCTCGTTTTCGGAACAACCAACGGCACGCCTGCATTGATAAGGGCTTCCGTAAGCCACAGGGTTTTTCTTTGCGGTTTTGTTAATATGAATTCGGTAGTCGATAAAATTGCGGGACTGGAAAATCCTTTCCCACTGGCGGTGTTATGCGCGGGTAAGAATCTTAGTTTTGCTATGGAGGACTCCGTTTGCGGCGGCATGCTGATCGATAAACTTACATCCCGGCTTACGGAAAAATTCAGACTCAACGACGCCGGCAAGGCTGCAATGATTTTATACAAGGATTTCAGCGGCGATATACTATCACTCCTGAGGCAGTGCAACCATGGAGAATACCTTATCGAAATCGGCATGGAAAGCGATCTGCCAATTTGCGCATCGGACAGTGTATTGCCTGTTGTGCCTGAACTCAAAGACGGCAGCTTTGTAAGTCCTAAAAAATCAAATCAACAGCCTTAATCTTTCGTTTTAAAAACGAGGAATCCCTCTCGAATGGGAAGGAAAAAGAATAGCGATAACCCTGATAAAAGCAATCATAGTCGCGGCTTATCCAAACTAAAGTCTTCAGGCAATACCAGAAAGAAATTTATAGAGCTTCTGCATATTTTTCTTATTTTTCTCGCCTGTTTTTTTGTCTGGATTCATATTGCCTCGCTTGACGGCAGCGGCGATTCCTTTCACGAAAATCTGGGACAACTCGTTAGTTTCTTCACTTTGGGCAGATATGGCACGTTAGCTATTCCGGCAGCAATATTTCTCTTCCTTATCGGATGGTGGAGTAAAAAGAGATTTAAGCCGCTAAGATGGGCGCTTTTGGTTTTAATTTTAGGTTTTTATATCAGTTCGATAGACGCTTTCATTGGGATAGCCGGCAATCCTGAAGTGAAATCGGCAGTTACACAGTCCGATTTTTTTTATAGCTATCAGATAATACCAATGGAAACGTCCGAATCGGGCGTCGATTTCTCAGAGATAACAAACAGATCGGGCGCATGGACATTTTATATTATGGCATTTTCCATCAGCTATTTCCGAATCTTCGGAACCGTACTGTTCGGTATTGCCATTGCCTTGTCCGTTCTTGTGCTTCTTACGAATCTTCGATTAACTTCATTCTTTTCAGTATTATTGTATCAAGCACCGGCGTTTATATTCAAGACCATTTTCAAGACGACGAATTCTATTAAGACCTCGGCGGCGAATCGCAAGAAACATAAGCCTGAAACAGAGGAAAAGGAACATTATGAGAGCGATTTCAACGCCGGAGCGGAACAGGAAGTTAACGAAGAACCGCAAACGATTGAAAAACCTCCCCAGGAATTGCCTTCAAATGAATATCAGGTAAAGGAACCTTCGCAGATAAAAAAGGAGATAAAACAGCGCATAAAAGTGGAAGGATCCGAGACGGTCGTCGATGCTGAAGGCAAACGCAAAATGCCGCCAATCGGATTGCTCGATCCCTTGCCTGACGATCGTCCGAGAATATCGAAAGAGGAACTTGAGAATAACTCTGAAAAATTAGAAAGCAAGCTGAAAAGCCTGAAAATCGACGCGCGCGTAATCAATACTATGCCGGGACCGGTGATAACGCGCTATGATCTTGAACCTTCAGCCGAGGTTAAAATAGCCAAAATCGCGAATTCAGCCGATGATATTGCGATGGCGCTACGCGCGCGCGGCGGCGGAGTCAGAATTCTTGCCCCCATACCGGGCGAATCGGCTGTCGGAGTCGAAATACCGAATATGGAACCGGCGACTGTATTTATGCGTGAGATAATCGAATCCGAAGAATTTCGCAATCCCAGCGGACCTTTGACAATCGCTCTCGGCAAAGATTCGAGCGGCAGGATTTTCTGCACTGATCTGGAAAAAGCGCCGCATTTACTGATCGCCGGAGCGACAGGATCGGGCAAATCGGTTTGCATCAACTGCATTATCACCAGCGTTCTGTTTCGCACGGATCCGGATAATGTGAGGCTGGTTTTGATCGATCCGAAAAAGCTTGAATTGTCGCTTTATGCGCGATTGGTCGAGCAGCACCTCGCCACGCCGGCCGGCTTGGGAGAAATCGTCATTACCTCGCCAGAAAACGCGGTGCGCGCCTTACAGAGCGTTCATATCGAAATGGAGCGGCGGTTGGACATTCTTTCCGAGGCGGGGGTTCGTGGATTGGGCGAATATAACCGCTGGATAGAAAAAACGGCTCCGGAAAGCCCTGACGAGGAAGATACGCGGGAGAAACTGCCTTATTTGGTCGTTATTATCGACGAGTTGGCGGACCTGATGATGGTTGTGCGCCGGGAATTTGAGGAACTGGTCGCGAGACTGGCGCAAATGTCGCGCGCGGTTGGAATTCATTTGATTGTGGCGACGCAGCGCCCTTCGGTCGACGTCGTTACCGGCTTGATAAAGGCGAATTTTCCTTCGCGGATAGCCTTTAAGGTAGCGTCGAAATTCGATTCGCGAACCATCATCGATATTCAGGGGGCGGAAACGCTTTTAGGGCGGGGCGATATGCTGTTTTTAGGTCCGGGTACGTCGCAGTTGAAAAGACTGCACGGGGCTCTCGTTACAACCGATGAAGTTGAGCGAGTTGTGGAATTCGTCCGGGCTCAACCGCCTCGATCCTCGACATTTTCACTTCCCGATCCTGAAGTGGAAAGAATAAAGGTTACAGCAAGCGGCGGCGACGGCGCGACAGTCGAAAGTTCCGATTCGCTGTTCGAGGAAGCGGCAAAGATCGTAGTGCAAACCGAACAGGGATCGATTTCAATGCTGCAGAGACGGCTGCGAGTCGGTTATGCCCGCGCTGCAAGATTGATAGACGAGTTGGAGCAATCCGGAATTGTCGGACCGTTCGACGGCTCTAAATCCCGCGAGGTTTTGGTTACGATTGAAGAACTCCGGGAATTGCATGGGATTGGATAACGGCGTCATTACAGGAAAACTGTGATACTACTATGTGCATAAAATAGTCGCCATCTCACGGAATCCGCTTGATGAGGAATACTATGCAATATCAAGATGTTAGGAGATTGCTTAGTCTGCTAAAGGCAGACTCGCAATGACACTTTTTCATGCACGTAGTGATAACGAGGATTGAAAGCCAATTCGATAATCATTAATACTACAGTGTACATTAAATAGGGTGCATCCGCCTTGATGCGCATAGACCAGAACTCGCTACCACGCTCCGGCGTGGGAATGCATAACGACCTTATGCAGTTAAGTATGCGTTCCCGCGCCGGAGCATGGGAACGAGTCGGTAATTTACACTCTATTTTTTGCGCATGGTAATAATTTGGAGCAAATAGAAAATGCAATGTTATAAAATTTACATTAACTGCGTCCTAGCTTTCGCATTGATCGCGTCTTCGCTAAATGCAAAATCAGCCAATTCCTACCTGAAAGATCTGACGAAAAAATACAAAAATTCCGAGTCATTTCAGGCCGACTTCAGAGAAATATTCGAATGGGCTATGACCGGCGAGAAAGTCCAGCGTGAGGGGAATATTCTAATAACTCGGGATGATAAATTTAGAATCGACACGCCCCAGCAGTTAATCGTCTGCGACGGCTCGGCAATTTACAGATTGAACCGGATTAAAAAGCAGGTTATTATCGAACCGGTTCAGGAAAGCAGCGAAAAACAGCTCCCGACCAGATTGATGCTGCAGTTCGCCGATGAATTCGACGCGGTAGAAATGTTCCAAATGTCGGTGAACGATAAACCGGGCGTTAGGCTCGATCTGCTGCCGGAAAAAGAAGACGAAGCGCTGCTGCAGAGCGCCACGCTCTGGCTGACAATTGAGGACATGATAGTAGAACGTCTGCAGTTTAAAGACCTGAATGGCAATACGACAATGTATATTTTTGACAATATCACATTTGATCAGAAAATCGATCCTGTTGAATTCAAGTTTTCAATCCCGGAGGACATCGAAGTTTTTGATTTGAGATAGGGCGTTTTCGTAATCTATCCGAGAACCTACTTGGCGTTCTGTACACGCTGAAGCGCGCATTCAAAGGGAATAAACCAGCTATTTTCATTTTACGTGGTGAAGCTCAGTTCAAGGACATTTCTGGGATTAAATCTCAAAAACATCAATTTTCCAGCGATACGCCATACTGCTAAGTGCATAAAATTGTTGTTTTCTCGAAGAATCCACAGCATTGCGAAATCTAAGCTATTACAAGATATTGGGAGATTGCATAGTCTGCTAAAGGCAGACTCGCAATGACACTATTTTCTGCACATAGTAATAACAATCGCCTTATTTAACCAAATCCCATTCTTCAAGCTAAATATCCATTAAAATATTCGTTATATTATTATCTCTTTATTCCAAAAGTAATTTTCAGGCAGATGAGCAAAAACCGCATCTTCATAGGATTCTTTCTCAGTATCCTATTTACATATCTGGTCATTTGGAAGCCTCAAGTCGCTATGATTTTTCAGGGTGAGACGGGTTTAATCGATGGTTTTTTTGGCAAACCCCGGATAGATTTTCATGAAACGTGGCAACATTTGAAAAAAGCTTCGCTCTTGCCTGTAATCATAACTTTTTTGATTACACCCATCGGCGTTGCTGTGCGTTCGCATCGATGGATATTGCTCTTGAAACCCGTATGCAAAGTAAAACTGCTCAACTCGTTTTCACTTCAAATGGTGGGGTATTTTACAAACAGTATTTTTCCCTTAAGAATCGGTGAAATCGTTCGGGGCGTATTGCTGGGCAGGCGAGCCAATCTGCCTAAAAGTACGGCGATATCGACGATAGTCGTCGAACGGCTGCTTGACGTTTTAAGTCTGCTGGCGATTTTCACGGTAACGGGCTTTCTTTATGAGCTGCCTAAAGGATTTGGCAAGGGCGCTTTGATCTTGGGAATTTTTTCGCTGTCGCTATTCCTGTTCATGATCTATTTGGCGGCGGCTAAAAATCCACTGGACGGTTTCATAGGCAAATTGATCGGTCTTTTGCCGGAAAAAATCTCTCTGATCGTATCCGAGTTGTTTCAGAATTTTGTTCAGGGATTCAGCGCTTTTAAATCGAGTAAACACCTGCCCATTATCGCCTTTGAAACAGCATTATTATGGTTCTTGTATGGCTATCAGGCGTATATAATGATGGCAGCTTTCGGTTTTACAACCGATTATCCATTAGTGGCAGCTTCTCCCTTAATATCGACGCTTGTTATACTGTCGATTTTTGCCGTGGCTCTCGCGATACCATCGGCGCCTGCGGGCGTCGGCACTTTCCACGCGGCTGTTGTGTTTACGTTAGCGCTGTTTGATATCCCAGCCGAAGCTGCCGCCGGCTATGCGGTTACGATTCATTTTCTATCCTTTTCATTTTACATCGGCGCCGGTTTTCTGTTTATGGGCAGGGAAGGATTGCACATTGCTGAAATCAAGTCGATCGGGAAATCTTCGGTATAATTTTATGCATATTGACTCATTAATCACTCGGAAAACCGGTCGAAACGAAATCGCGCTTTTAGCGCCAGCGAAAATTAATCTTGGCTTAAAGGTTTTAAACAAACGCGACGATGGATTCCACGATATTATTACCATTATGCAGTGTGTTACACTCTACGACAGGATCAGATTAAGTAAAAAAAAGGACGACCAGGCTGCGATTCGCTATCTCGGACCTGAATTAACAAGGAAACCCGAGGACAACCTCTGTTACAGAGCTTTAAAAATATTTTCCGATACATTTAAGATCAGGGATTCTTTAATTGTCGAACTTCACAAGGAAATACCGGTTGGCGCGGGCTTAGGCGGAGGCAGCAGCGACGCTGCAAGCGTTCTGCTGGGGCTTCGATCTCTCTATGAAAAATCATCGTATGATGACATTTTTCAGGATATAGCCCTGCAACTGGGTTCGGACATACCCTTTTTTCTTTTGGACGAAGCGGCGGCGATTGCCGAAGGCCGGGGCGAGGTTTTAACTCCGATAAAAGGGCTGGAAAAAGATTATGATGTTGTAATTATTTATCCGGGAATCGAGGTTTCAACGGGCTGGGCGTATCAAGAGATCGATAAATCCTTGACATTACAGAAAGAAAGTATTACATTGAAGCGTCGTGATTTCTTTGAATATAAGGGTCAGGTCCCTACGACGGAAATGAGGAATGATTTTGAAATTCCTATTTTTGCGACCTACCCAGAATTAGTCCGTGGGCGGGATTTACTGCTGGATGCAGGCGCCGAATATGCAGGCGTTACCGGCAGTGGATCTGCGTTATACGGTATCTTCGGCGTTGAGGCTGTGACCAGGGCTGCTGAGATTAAGGCGCCCCAACCGTGGCTTCGCTTTGTCTGCCGACCTTGTTAAACAGTACCCGGCGCGCTAACCAGCGCGATTTTAAGGGACGCAGCAGCAGGAGGCGCGATGGAGATTACTGAAGTAAACATTAACATCCGTAACGAAGACAAGCTAAAGGCTTTCGTCAATATTACTTTCGAGGATGTTTTTGTAGTTCGAGGGCTTAAAATAATACAGGGGAAAAGCGGTCTTTTTGTCTGTATGCCGTCTCGCAAAATGTCGGACGGCGCTTATAAGGACATTGCCCATCCTATTAGTAATGATTTCCGGCAGAAGATGGAGAAACTCATTCTCGATGAGTATGAGAGGCTTTTGGCGGAGCCATCATGAATTTTAAAGGCGCGCAAGCGCCTTTATTTTTTTTCTCTGTTAATTTTAATAACGGAGTGTAGATTTTGGTTTTAATTCTTTTTAAATTAAGAGATTTCTCAAAGTAATGGCGCTGCCGGTCATCTACTTTGTTATACTCAGGTCAGATAAGGGTTTCAGCGTGGCGGGCGTCTCGGCCCGCCGGTTTGAAATGCATAAAACCAGGCAGGCCGAGACGCCTGCCCCACTAAGGGATAGCCTTTTTTGACCTAAGCAATAGTTTCGAAAGATTCAAATTTACTCCGTTTGATCGACTGGGGCGTAGCCAAGGGGTAAGGCACGGGGTTTTGGTCCCCGCACTCGAGGGTTCGAATCCTTCCGCCCCAGCAAATAAAGGATTGCTGTAATGCTTCCTTGGGCTGAAATGAAATTATTTAGTGGTTCTGCACATCCGGTGTTAGCCGAGAAGATCGCTAAGTATCTCGGCATCGAAGTTGGGCATATTGAGCGCCGGCGTTTTTCGGACGGTGAGTTTTGGGTAAAATTCCAGGAAAATATACGTGGAAAGGATGTTTTCCTGTTACAGCCAACTCATTCGCCGGCGGACAATTTAATGGAATTGCTGATTATGATCGACGCCGCCCGTCGCGCGTCTGCGGCTCGAATAACGGCAGTGATTCCATATTACGGATATGCTCGCCAGGACAGGAAAGATCAACCGCGCGTCGCTATTACCGCGCGTCTTGTAGCGAACTTAATCCAGGCGGCTTCTGCGGATCGAATTTTAACAATGGATTTGCATACAGCTCAGTTGCAAGGTTTTTTCGATATTCCTGTCGATCACCTGTATTCATCGTATGTTTTTACGAAACATTTCCGCAAATTTGCGGGCGATTCGCTGGTTGTAGTGAGTCCTGACGTGGGCGGTATCGCGCTCGCGCGAGCCTATGCGCAACGGCTGGGCGCCGGATTGGCGTTTATCGACAAGCGGCGGCAATATCACAACGTTGCTGAAGTTATGAACGTTATCGGCGACGTAAAAGGGAAAGAAGTATTGATCGTGGACGATATGGTCGATACCGCCGGAACGATTTGCAAGTGCGTGACCGAACTTCAGGCGCGGGGGTGCAATAAAATCCGCATCGCCTGCACTCACAGCATACTGTCTGGGGCGGCAATCGACCGCCTTAAAGAAGTCGAATTCGAAGAGTTCGTTGTGGCAGATACCGTGCCGCTGCACGATAAAGCCGTCAAATCGGGCATGTTCAAAGTGCTTTCAACCGCGGAAGTGTTTGGCGAAGCTATTCGAAGGATTCACTATGGTGAATCGCTAAGCGTACTTTTTAAGATTTAGCTGCCGGTTCTCATCCGAAGTTAAAGGGAATCGACAGAACATCAAAACAATTTTCAACGGTGTTGCGTTTAAATACCGCTTTAATTAGCGGTTTTTTTATCAGGAACGAGTGAGATGGAAGAAGTAATACTAACTGTTAAACCAAAAACAGAAACCGGAAAATCCTTCAATCGCATAATCAGGGAACAGGGTCTGATTCCGGGCGTTTTTTACTACAGAAATGAGCTGAATCTGCCATTTACTGTTGACTATGCCGAATTGCGAACGGTTTTAAAGAAAAATCCAAGCTTGATAATGCTGGATATGGAAGGTCAGGACAAGCGCGAGTGTGTAATCAGAGAACTTGACCGCGATCCGGTTACCAATGAGATTATTCATATCGACTTGCTGGGCATTAAGCGCGGGCAGAAACTGAGAGTAACCGTACCATTAAGGCTAACCGGCGTTCCAGTCGGGGTAAAAACCGGCGGCGGCATCTTGCAGCAAATTCTTTCTGAGCTGGAAGTAGAATGTTTGCCAAAGGACATACCGCAGCGAATTACTATCGATGTGACAGAACTCGAAATCGGTCATTCGTTAAATATCGGCGATCTGGACTATCCGGAGTTGAGGTTTTTAGGCTCTGATACAAGAACAATCGCCTCTGTTGTCGAACCGACCATTATCAAGGAACCGACCGCCGAAGCGGAAGAGGAGCTGGAAGAAGGCGAAGAAGCGGAAGAAACCGAAGAAGAGGAAAGTTCGGGAGAGTCCTGATTCTAATAGACTTTTCTGTAAACGGATAAGTGGAAGATCAAGGCTGGCTGGTCGTTGGATTGGGCAATCCAGGTTCGCAATATCGCAATACCTGGCATAACGCAGGATATGATGTAATCGAGGAAATGGCCAGGCGATGGGATATTTCGCTAAAGCCGGGCAAGAGCGATTATTTCGCAGGTGAAAAAGCAATCTATGGCTGTAAGCATACATTTATGATTCCGACCTCGTTTATGAATCGGTCAGGAACGCCCGTTTCTTATTTTGTAAGATATTTTAAACATCCGGTCGAAAAGGTCTTAGTGATACTTGACGACCACGATATAATGTTTGGTAAGATCAGATTGCGCGAACAAGGTTCCGCCGCCGGTCACAAAGGATTAAGCGATATTATTTTAAGACTGAATACCGAGTCCATTCATAGATTGCGAATCGGCATTAAACAGGATGCAGAAAGGCGCGACCTGGCTCGTCAGGTTCTTTCCGCAATTCCGAAAAGATTGACAGCAGACTATGAAATCGTCGTAAAAAACGCTGCAGACGCCGTCGAAATGGCGTTGCAGAGCGGATTCAGAAAAGCGATGAACTATTATAACGGATTGGAGATTTTTAACGCATGATTTTTTCTGAACCGTTTAAAAAACCGAAAAACTGATGAGTATTTTAGCGAAAAGTGTATTATATTTATACTTTTACAGCATTATTTGCGGACACTCCTCCTCAATCGATGCTATTGAGGTGTTAAACCATAGGGGTTAAATGAAAAACTATGAGTTGATGTATGTCGTTGATCCCGCCTTAGAGGATGGGGGAGACGCCATCAAGCAAAAAATCGAATCTTTGATAACCGAAAACGAAGGCTCGATTGTTTCTTTTGAAAAGTTAGGCAAAAAACGTTTGGCTTATGAGATTGCTAAACGTCAATACGGAATTTACTGCTTATCTGATTTCCGCGGTGAGGGTAAAATTATAAAGGCGATAGAAGGATATATCCGTCTTACGCCGGCGATTTTACGCTACATCATTCTCGCCTTTTCAGATCGTGAACTACAGCTTCGCGAAGATACCGATCGCATTCAACGAGAAGAAGACGAGCGCATGCGCCTCGGTGGGAAACCGATGCATCTCGTCGAAGAAGAAGTAAAAGAATCGCTGAGCGAGGAAAATAAAACCGATTCCGACGCCGGCAAATCAGCAAAAACTGATGAATCGGCAAAAGCTGATAAATCTGAAAAAGGTAAATCGGAAAAAGACGAAGAAAACGCCGCCGGCGGCGCTGAAAAAAAGGCTGAAACAAAACCAGGCGATGAATTAGATGCAAAAAGTAAGGAGTCGTCTGAATCGGAACTGAAGACCGAAGAAAAGGCTGAAGAAAAACCTGAACCGGAATCAGCCGACCAGCAGCAGAAGGAGGATACTCCTGCTGACTCAGAACCGAAAGAAGAAAAATCGGAGACCGATAAATCTTCCGAATCCACTGAAACAACTGGGGACGAAAAACTTAGAGACGATTCCCAGTCGGATGATGGTGTAAAAACAACAGATTAACTATGGGATGAGCTATGGCTGACCTTAAAATGCCCGACATTAATAATATTATTATTGTCGGCAATCTGATCAAAGATCCTATTATCAGGCACACTACCAACGGAACGCCTGTATGCAACTTTACGATTGCTTCCAACCGCAAATTCAAAGATAATTTCGGACAATGGAAGGAAGATGTTTGTTTTGTAGGCATCGTCGCCTGGTACAAATTGGCGGAAAGCTGCGCTGAAAATCTGAGAAAAGGAAGCGCTGTTCTGGTGGAAGGCGAATTGCAAAGCCGTCAATGGCGCACAGATGACGGTCACTACCGCAATGTAGTCGAAATAAAGGCGCGCAGGATACAGTTTCTCAATAAACGGGAAATGGTGCTGTCAGACCTTGATTCGAGTGATGACGACGATGATGACAAGCGTTATGATTCAGACGACGATCGACCGGATTACGACGATGACCAAACGCCCGATTTCGACGAAGAAGACGA
Organism: uncultured bacterium; assembly: GCA_964635255.1. GTDB lineage: Bacteria > Electryoneota > AABM5-125-24 > Hatepunaeales > Hatepunaeaceae > CAZWOY01. The sequence continues at coordinate 810 of CAZWOY010000049.1, read as the reverse complement.
CACGCGCGACGAGTCTTCATTTGATTTTGGTTTTAAGGATCTTAAACTCTAAAAGGAATATCGATGTTAATTAGTCGAAAAAAAATATGCCGGTTCTGTGAAAATAGAATCCTGTACATAGATTATAAGGACGATCGACTGCTGACTCGATTTACCACTGAAGAAGGCAAGATTATACCACGCCGGATTTCCGGGACTTGCGCCCATCACCAGAGGCAGCTCGTTAAGGCGATAAAGCGCGCCCGGCACATGGCAATTATTCCGTTCGTTATCGATGCGCCGCGCTAGGAGGTTATGGTGAAAATTGTACTTCTAAACGATATTGATAATCTGGGCGCCACTGGTGAAGTCGTTGCCGTGAAAGACGGATACGCGCGCAATTACCTTATACCAGCCGGATTTGCATTAAAAGCCGATCCGCGCAACATGAAAATGCTGGATGCACAAAAGCGAGTTGCAGAGGCAAGAGTATTGCGCGAGGTAAAAACTCACAAAGCTATGGCTTCGAGGTTGACTCAGACCGAAGTTCGCGCTAAACTGCGCGCTGGCGCTGAGGATAAAGTCTTCGGAGCCGTAACTTCGGCGACGGTGGCGGAGCTTTTACGGGAAAAAGGACTGGAAATCGATCGTCGAATTATCGATTTGCCTGAACCCATTAAATCTTTGGGCGTTTACAACGTTCCGGTCAAACTGCATTCCGATGTAACGGCGTTCATCAAAGTCAGAGTTGAAAAAGAGGAAGAATAGTAAATCTCTTTATAGGGCTATTCACTTTACTAATGTTACCACTACATGTTGTGGTTTGATAGT
>CAZWOY010000048.1:0-14642 GCA_964635255.1 uncultured bacterium | reverse complement strand
TCGATATGCGTTCCCACGCGGGAGCGTGGGAACGAGTTGCGGCTTATTCGCTTCAAGCCGGTTGTACACTATTTAATGCACATAGTAATAACGGCAGATTAAGCGGACTGCGCAGCTTGTGGATTTACAGGCTTGATTAATGTGCAAAAAGCTCTCGCTTTGTCATTCTTGCGAAGCAGGCTGTCCGAGAATGTTCAACGCTTTCCAAAGATCGCGGGGGGCTGTGATTTCCTGCATCTCTGCACAGATTATTGTTAATCATTGCGGTTCTCGGTTTTCCTTCCAAAATGACATTTTGCCTTTATCCTAAACCAACTAAAAGACCGAATTGATAGACGCCGACCGCCAGCGCCCAGGCGATGACCGATGTGTAAACGACCTGGAACAAGACCCACGACCAGCTGCCCAGCTCTTTTTTGACTACTGCCAGAACCGACATGCAGGGAATATAGATCATAACGAAGACCATCATCGCCAGCGCCATTGCCGGGGAGTATTTGGGATCGTTAGCTAAAGTTTCTTTGAGCGGCGTTCCTTTAGGACTGGATTCGATGGATGGGTCGGCGTCTTCGATTTCATAGACGATGCCCAGCGTCGAAATAATAACTTCTTTCGCCGCAAATCCAGAGAATATTCCTATCCCAATGCGCCAATCGAATCCTGCCGGTTCCAACGCCGGTTCGATAGCTTTTCCGATTCTGCCGGCGAAACTATGAGTTAACTGAGCTTTTCCGCTTGCGGTCGAATTGTCTGAATTATCGACTTCTAATTTTGGAAAAGAGAGAAGAAACCACAGTACGATACTTGCTGCTAATATTATTGTCCCCGCCTTTTTTAGATACGCGGCGCTCTTGTGCCACATGTGATTAAAGACGCCTCGCCAGGTAGGGAACCTGTATGGAGGCAGTTCCATCACGAAAGGCGCGGTTTGACCTTTGAACATTACTTTGGTCAGGATTAAGGCGAATGTCACCGCCAGCAGCCAACTGGAAAACCACAGCAGCCAAAAGATCAAGCCTGCTTTCGAAGGGAAAAACGCCGCAGCCAGCATGGCGATCACCGGACTCTTGGCGCCGCATATCATTATCGGCAGGACAAGAATCGTTATGGTTCTATCGCGCTTGTTCGAGAGCGTTCGCGCGCTCATCACCGCCGGAACCGCACAGCCGGTGGCGATCATGAACGGTATGAAGCTCCTGCCGTGCAGACCGAAGATCTGGAAAAACTTGTCCATGACAAAAGCGGCGCGCGCCATATAGCCGGTATCTTCGAGAAACGACAGGCTTAGAAACAGCATCATCACCAGTGGAAAGAAAACCAGAACGCCGCCGACTCCGCCGATAACGCCATCGACAATCAAATCCCGGATAATTCCCGCCGGCAGGACCTTGCCCAAAATGGTTCCAGCGTAGGCAAAAAATTGATCTATTATATCAGATAGCGGATTTCCGATTGAAAAAGTGAATTGGTAAACGAGGAACATTAGAAATAGAAAAATAAACACGCCGCCGAATCTGTTTAGGACGACCTTGTCTATTTTGTCCGTCAGGTTGAATTTATCTTCCTCGGTTGGGACGGTCTTTACGGCTTGGCGGGTTATGCCGTGAATAAAGGCGTAGCGTTGTTCGCCGATAGCTACGGAAGAATCCTCGTTGAAATGCCGGCTGATTTTCTCACGGAAAAGCGCCGCCATATCCAAAACTTCATCGGGATTATCATGCTCCCGCCGGATTTTGTTCGTGGCGTCTTCGTCTTCCTCAAGCAGCTTTACCGCCACCCAATCGACAAAATACTTTTGCGAAAATTTCTCGTCCTCTTTGATCAAAGCCGCCAGTCGTTTTCTTTCCGGCTCGATGATAATGCCGTAATTAAGCGTCCTGCCCAATATGCTGATTTTGCCCTGCGCAATTTTGGCTATAAGCTGCAGGAGATCATCGACGCCTTTTCCGCGGTTGCCGACGGTTTTAACGAAAGGTATCCCTATCAGCGCGCCTAACACGTCGGCGTTGATTTCGATTCCTTTCTCAAGCGCTTCGTCCGACATGTTAAGGACGCCTATTACCGGCACGCCAAGTTCCTGCAGTTGCAGCAGCATATATAGATTTCGCTTCAGGTTTGTCGAATCGATAACATCGACGATCAGATCCGGCTTGTCTTTAAGGACAAAATCCCGCGCAACGACTTCTTCCAGAGAATAAGCTGAGAGGGAGTAGGCGCCGGGGAGATCGACAAATTCGACTAATACACCCTGATAATTCCTGATTCCGACTTTTTTATCGACCGTAACGCCCGGATAGTTGCCCACATGCTGATGCTGTCCGGTAAGCGCATTGAAGATTGTGGTTTTTCCTGCGTTCGGATTCCCGGCTAAGGCGACGCGGAACACATCCCCGTTGGAATCGGCGAAATGAGCGATGCTCTTAAAATCAGGCGAGTTTTGAGGCGGGCGAAACCTGCCCCATCCATGTCTTTTGCGTCGGCCATCAGACTGGCGCAGGTTCATGAACCTCCTCGACGACAATATCGGCTGCTTCGGCTCGCCGCAGCGACAGCAGATAATCGCCTAATTGAATCTCAATTGGATCCCGAAGCAATGCCTCCCTGAGAAATTTTCCATCCGCTCCTCTTGTAAATCCCATATCCAGCAGCCGCTGTCTGATTTCGCCTTTGGCAGTGAGTTTGACAACCTTAAACGAATCCCCCGGCTCTAATTCCGCCAATACCTTCCTATCGTCATCCAAATCGAATTTAGTTCCGAAACTGGAGGAAACCCAGATATAGACCATCTTGGCTTCATCCGGATTTAGGTGGAGGCTCTTATCCGACACGAGGATATCGTAAGAACCGTCGTCGAATTTATATTGAACGTTAATCGAAGTCGCGGGAAGCAAACCGCGCTGGATCAGCTTGCGCCGGATTTCATCTTCGCCGATGATGCGCGCTACGAAACCCTGCGAACCGGTATTGATTTCGGAAAGTTTCTGAATGCCGAATTTGGAGGACAGCGCGGCTCTCTCTTTCCAAATATCGCAGCCATATTCGACGCCGCAGTCGAGAACGTCGATCGTTCCTTTCAGCCAGCAATCCCGGAATTCGGTGACCAGACCTTCATTGACTTTAGGGCAGTAAGCGAGAAATTCGGCGAAAGCCGCTATCCGGTCGAGGGTGATGACGCTGATAGCGTGTTCCATTTGACAGGCGTCCTGTTCGGCGGTTTGAGGATCGACCTGGAGGAGATCGACGAGAAAGCGCTTTAGAAATGTGTGCCGCTGGTGCAGCCGGAACGCAAATTCCCGGCCGACTTCTGTCAGATCGACAAATTCCCGCGCCTTATAATGGACGAGCCCTTCCTTCGCAAGCCGGTTCAATGCTGAAGTTACGCTTGAATTTTTGACATTCTTCTCTTTAGCGATGTCCCGAACCCGCGCAACTCTTTTCGTATGTTGAAGCCGGTAGATTATTTCGAGATAATCTTCAAGACTTTCGGTTAACGTACCAACAAGAAAGTTTTGATCTTCTTGACTCATTTTCGCAGTTTAAAAAGTATTAGGATATTCTAACAATAGAATATATTTCTTTGATAAAGAGAATGCAAGGATTTTTGAAGGTTTATTTTAAAAGGGTTTAAATAATAAAGTATGTTTTTGGCGGGACTGGATCGACTGCAATTATTTTATTAAAACTATGCTTCTTGATGCGCCGTTTACGGTTAACCAATAGGTTCCGGTGGACAATCCTTCCAAATCGAGGGAAAAATTGCGTTTGCCTGCGTGGATATAACGCTTTGATCCTTCGCTAATTGTTTTACCGGCAGCGTCAATGAGTGCATAGCGATATTCTCCCGGTTTTTCCACCGACAGGGAAATGTTCAGCATGCCATTCGTTGGATTAGGGTAGGCGCTGTATAAAAATTCTCGGACAGGCGATGCCGCGCCGAATTCGGGGATTGAAACCCAATCGTCGCCCCAGCGCGCTATTAAACCGCCATCGCCTGCCGCCCACAGGTGGAAAGGGTCCTCGACGTGAAGGCGGCGTATGATCTGATTGACGTTTAAACGCATATCATTCCAGGTTTCGCCGCCGTTTACGGTGGCTAAAATCCGCGCAGGATTTTCCCACATCCAGCCAAAATCTTCGTTAAAGAAATGTAAGCCGCCGGGAACAGGACCATGTCTTGTCCCCGCCTGCCAAGAGCCTCCGCCGTCGCGGGTTCGGTAAAGCCTTGAACCGCCGCCGGGAATGCCGGCAACAGCCCAACCGTTGTTTACGTCTAAGAAAAATACGCTGAGGCATGCGCTGAATGGCGTTTCGACGGCGCGCCAATTTTCGCCTCCGTCATCTGTGAACCGCAGAGAATCGCCTGCGGAAGCGATATAGGCGACGCCGGGAGCGGGAACGGTTAAGGCTGCAGCCGGCGTTTCCCGTCCTTCGATTACAGCCTGCGAGTTCCAACTCTCGCCTCCGTCATGCGAAACCGAAACGTTGACGCCATGAGTGGCATAGGCGGAATTCTCTTTGAAGACTAAAAGATTTACATCGTCTTCCCCGATTTCGATTTCTTCCCAGGTTTGACCGCCGTCTGCAGTATGATACTCGCGGCTGTTCTGTCCGGTTATCCAGCCGTTATCCGGGTCGGAAAAGTAAACGTTGTAAAGCGAGAACTGAGTTTCGGTCTCGATTTCCCGCCAGGTTTCTCCGCCGTCCATTGTTGATAACAGCGAACCGCCGCTGCCGCAGATCCAGCCATGCCAATTATTAAGGAAATAAACCGAATGCACGGCGCCGGGCAGGACGTTAGCATATAGCGGAGTCCATTCGTTTTGATCCGGCGACGTTGTTAAAAAACCGTTTTTACCGCCGATCCAGGTTCCATTATCGTTAACCGAGAGAGTCTCATAATAAACCCCCCGCTCAGCGTTTCGCGCTTCCCAGTTATTTTCGTTCCGTGTTTGGAGGATCTTGGCTTGAATATTCGCCCAGCCTCCCGAAACGGCAATAGCGCTTTGGCGGGATGCAGCGTGGATTCCAACGATCCGGGTTTCGGCTGGATTATTCTCGATTACGCGCCAGCTTTCGCCGCCATTTGCCGATCTGAGCAGGACGCTGTTGTTGAAATTGCCGCCCCCGGCCCAGCCATAGATCAAATCGCTGAAGTGCACTGCATTCAGGTCATATTCGACTAAACGCTCGACAGCTTCCCAGGTATTTCCGCCGTCGAAACTGTATGCCATGTAGCCATGTCTGCCTACCGCCCATCCGAACCGGCGGTTTAGAAAGAATATATCGAGTATGTCTGATGAATGCCCTTCAGGTAAGACTATCGCCGAAGATTCTTCATTTTCGATTACGAAAACAGCCGGGACTAATTGTTCATCGAGATTGGTTCTGCCGCAAGCCCATCCGCTTCCGTCTTCATAATAAAGAAGGTTTGTCAGATAGGCGGGACGCTGTGGACTGCCAACATAAAATACGTCCCATGAATCGCCGCCGTCTTCCGTAGTATGAATAGCGGTAAACCAGTTCTGATCTGGATCGGGGCCTCCAAGCGCCCATCCGTTGCTCCGATCGATAAAATCTACGGCATAGATACCCGTCTCAGATTGTGGAATAGTGATTACATTCCAGCTTCTCCCGCCGTCAAGCGTTTTCATGAAAATAGAACCGTCCGTAACAAAATATCCCGTGTTGCCATCGACCATATCGATATCGATAATATCTCCTGGCACGGGTTCAGGATTTAAGTATTCCCAATGCGGATCCGCCGATAAAAACAGCGGAATTAGGACGAAAAGAATGATAATTATGAAGGGCAAACTACTGTTTCTCATTTGTGTTTTCAAATTAACCGCGCCTGCTGCGAAACTAACAAAATAATAGGGATATTTTTCTGAGAAATCAATCTATGGATATTTCCCGAAAGCTGAATCAGGAAGGTTGGAGATTGCCGGCCATCGCTCCGATTATTGGAATTTGTGATGTATTAAGCCGTTATGCCTATTATTACAATGTGTAAAAAAAGTGTACAAATTACCGACTCGTTCCCGCGCTCCAGCGTGTGAACGCATGCTTAACTGCCTAAGGTCGATATGCATTCCCACGCTGGAGCGTGGGAACGAGTTAAACTTCTGGTAGGGCAGGCGTCCCCGCCTGCCAGTGCGATCCTGCAGGGTTGAGAAGGCAGGCAGAGACGCCCGCCCTACTGATAGATTTTTATTTTCCCAGTATATCTCCAATATAGCATCGCCATTCGATTTGGACTTCATCACTCAACATATTTGTAAGCGCGCAATAGTTCTTAAAAGTCAGGCTTGCGGCTCTATTCAATTCTTTTTCGGTTATTCCGTTTCCGGAGCCGTGAATGGAAATTTCGATTTTTGTGAAAATTTTCGGGATTTCGTCTCGTTTAAATCCGGTTGCTTTTATCTCAAGCGAATCAGGCTCTAATTTGCGTTTTCGCAGTATGTTCAACATCTCCATTCCCGTACAGCCGGCGATTGATATGAGTAGGAGTTCCATAGGATTTGGACCTGCATGCGGCATGTCTTTGGGCCGAGAATCGGTTTCTATTTTCAGTCCAGCCTGATTTCGTCCGGTAAAATGATTTCCTTCTCTGAGTTTAGCGCTGCCGGTAACTTGCGGCATTAAGCAACCCTCCTGTTACTACTATGTGCATGAAATAGTGTACATACGCCTTGACGCGTATTATCCAAAACTCGTTCCCACGCTCCCGCGTGGGAATGGCGTGCATTACTGTGATGGTTCTTACATTCCTCTCGTTCCCACGCTCCCGCGTGGGAATGCATACCTGACTACTTATGGCTGATATGCATTCCCACGCGGGAGCGTGGGAACGAGTTGGTAAAACATAAAAACGCTGTTTTTCTATGATGGTCAAAAACAACTATTTTATTATTTCGCATCTCCAGTTGATCTCAGCCGTTTCCTTCAGAGCATTGGAAACCGAGCAATATTTTTCTATCGACAATCCAACTGCGCGTTCCAAATTCTTTAACGTTAAGTTTTTGGCTTTACATCTATAGACGACGTCGATCTGTTGGTACATTTTGGGCGGTTTGTCTCGTTTGACGCCTTCGATCACGATCTCGAATTTTTCCGGTTCGATTCTCATTTTTCTGAGCATACCTACCACATCGACCGCCGTACAGCCGCCCATTGCCTGAAGAAGCAGTTCCATCGGCGTTAGTCCGGCGGCATTGGGATCGTCGGGACGGGCGTCCATTTCGAGGCTGACTCCGTCCTGTCGTTCGCCATGAAAATGGAGATTTTCAACCAGATTTATTTTAGCGTAAGCTTTCTGGCTCATCATACCTTTTTGTTAAACGTTGAATTAAATAAAAAGCGCTTGAATTGTTTATAATAATACGATAAAGAGTTATATTAATATGTTTAGGGAAGTTTGCAAGTTTGCAAGTTTGCAAGTTTGTACCTCATTCATAAGTTCCAGCTTGTGAACGCTGATTTAGTGTCAGGAAACCTGCATCACAGCGTAAAAGCGCGGGAGCGAGTCAAAACCTGGATCATAATTAGAAAATTGCCGTTTTCGTTCGATATAATTGCCCGGGATAAGAAATCCTGCGCGCGGGCGGGCGTTCTGCAAACGCCTCACGGCGCGGTTCATACGCCTGTTTTCACGCCGGTGGGAACGGCTGCAACCGTTAAAACGCTTTCGCCATTGGAGTTGGAGCGGGCGGGAGCTGAATTGATTCTTGGCAATACCTATCACTTGTTTCAGCAGCCTGGATTAGAGGTTTTAAGAAAAGCTGGCGGACTTGCAAATTTCATGGGGTGGGGGAGACCTTTATTGACCGATTCCGGTGGATTTCAGGTGTTCAGTCTGTCCGACACTCGCAAAGTAACCGAAGCGGGAGTCGAGTTTCGATCTGTTTACGATGGCAAAATGATGAAATTAACGCCTGAAAATGCTTTTGAAATTCAAAATGCCATAGGAGCGGATGTAATAGTAAGCTTGGATGAATGCCCGCCTTATCCTTCGAAATATGAGGATGTTGAAAGCGCCGTTGAATTAACTGCGCGCTGGGCTGAAAGGTTCATGGACAGAGCTTTGGAAGGCGGTCGGGATGGCGGTAATCAACAAGCTGTTTACCTCGTGGTTCAAGGCGGCGTTTATGAGGATTTGCGTAACAGGTCCTGCGGCCAGGTTTCACAACTGAATCCATTTGGTTTTTGCATCGGTGGAGTATCTGTCGGTGAACCTCAGGCAGAAATGCTGAAAGCGACTATGATCTGCTGCCAAAATCTCCCGGATGAAAAACCGCGCCATCTTCTGGGAGTGGGAAAACCTGAAGATATGTTGTTGGCGATCAAAGAGGGAGTCGATACTTTAGATTGCGTAATGCCCACGCGGAACGGTCGGAATGGACAAGCCTTCACTTCATCGGGCGTTGTAAATATCAGTAACGAGCGCTGGAAACATGAATTTGCGCCGCTCGATGAGGACTGTAACTGTTATGCATGCGGTAATTTCTCGCGGGCTTATATTCATCATTTGTTTAATAATGGCGAAATATTAGGCTTCAGACTACTCAGCCTTCACAATGTAACATATTATATTTCTCTATTAAATAAGGCGCGAAAAGCCATACTGGATGGCGTTTATGACGATTGGTCAAAAAATGAATTGATTAAATGGCAAAAAAATCCTTGACACTGAATAAATTTCGCAATATCTTACCTTTTAGTGGTGGAATTTCAAAACATGGACCTGAAAAGCAGCAATTGAAATGGCAGTGAGAAAATATCTAATGGGTTTTTTGTCGGCGTTTGTTTATTCAGTTTTGCTTGTTGCAATGCTATTTATGGCTTGCAATGACGACATTCCTGTTTTACCGGGCGAACCTCCGGAAAATGTACAAATGGTTTTAAACGAGGGGGCGGAAGCTACGCGCGATACGCTTATCTGCTTAAAAATTTCGGGTGAAAACATTTCGCAGATGAAACTGTCGAACCTGCCGGATTTAAGCGACGCTGAGTGGGAGGGGTTTGATTCGCTGCATTATTATAATGTCCCGAAAGAAGATGGACTTTTTAAGGTATTTGGCATATTCGAGTCAGAAGCCGGGATAAAAACGCACATTCTCTCTTCAGAAATTGTTCTGGACTATACTGCGGAAATTCTAACTTTCGAGATCGTGACTTACTCGGATACGCTTGAACCCGGCGATTTAGTTCCGATCGCGATTGATGCGGGCGAAAATGGTCGCTCGGAAATCTCACTCGGAGAATATATCAAGTCGTTTAACGTTGACTATGACGAGTTCACGAAAATGTTTCGCGACACGCTTATTGTTCCGGAACTTGTGTTCGAAGGCAGGGCTCAGTTTACAGCGCGTTTTACCGACAATGTGGGCAATGTCGCCGAATCGGTCGTTCACAGCGACACGCTTGTTTTATCCGGTTCGACGCTTAACCCCAGCGTAATCAGCCGATTGTCATTTCAAGGCCGGTCGAACGATTACGTCAAATATATATCCGGCTATTGTTATGTAACGGATGAAGGCAGGTTTCACGTTATCGACGTGCGCAGAAAGAACCGACCTCTTTACCGGTATCCGATAAGGACGCCGGGCTGGGCTCATGGCATTGTTTCAAATGACAGTTTAATGCTGATTGCCGATCATACCGGACTAATGCTGCTCTATAATGTTCTGAATCCCGCCGTGCCAATGCGAATCGGTCAGGCGCGCGTCAGCAGCGTTGCGCGAGACGTAGCTATGACAGACTATGCAGGATTGGTAGCGAGTAAGTTAAAAGGACTTTACCTGTTCGATTTAACGGCGACGCAAAGCCCGTTTCAATATGCCCGAGTTGCGATTAACTGCACAGGCGAAACGGTTTGCGTCTCGGATGATATTGCGTATGTCGCCGGCGACGGCGGGGTTGCTATCATCGATATTTCAATTCCCGATTCGCCGGAAATACTCAGCCAGATCGACTATACGGCGTCGCCGGAAACAATGAATCTGCCGGGAGCCATATCGAGTCTCTATTTCCGTGATAATCTGTTTCTGGCTGTCGGTCCGCATGGACTGGTCAGAATCGACGTCAGCGATCCGCATAATCCGGACATTGTCGATATCCATGACCATCTCGATAACGCGCGCGGATTAGCGTTAATCTATCCTTATCTGGCGGTAAGCCGGGGGACGGTGATCAGCATTGTGAACATTTCAAATCTGGAGACGCTGCCGGTAGTTGGTCAAATCCATGATATCAGAAATTCCAGACAAATTACTGTCGATGGCAGGTATTTATATGTTTCTGAAGAAAATGGCATTTCTATTGTAGATTTAGCAAACTGACAGTGCAAAAGAAACAGTTCGAAACCTTCGCGTATTCCATTTAACTATAGGAGATTACTTCATACCCACGTATGGCTCATTTTGATAATAATTCCTGGCTGGCGGAGAAAAATGAAATTCTTGATTCATTAGCCGCCTACCATCGCCGCTGGAACCGCACCCTGGTTGAACGCGCCTTCGACTTTTCCGTGCAGATCCACCAGGATCAATATCGTCAATCCGGTGAACCGTATATAACACACCCAATTCAAGTCGCCAAAATAATGATCGAACTTCGAACTGATTATAGTGCCGTAGCCGCGGCGCTTTTGCATGATGTTGTCGAGGACGGCGAAGTTACGATTGAAGAATTAAAAGAACGATTTGGCGAGCAGGTGGCGCTTCTTGTCGATGGAGTGACTAAGATTTCAGGCATTGAATTTCAATCCAGCCATGAAAGACAGGTTGAGTCCTTGCGAAAGATGCTTCTCTCGATGCTTAAAGACCTTAGAGTCATACTGATCAAGTTCGCAGACCGGCTCCATAATATGCGCACCATTGAAGGAAAACCTTTAAAGAGTCGAAAAAAGGTGGCAAGGGAAACGCGGGACGTCTATGCACCGTTAGCCACTCGACTCGGGATTGCCAAGATTGCCCGCGAGATGGATAATCTCTCGCTGAAAGTTCTGGATCCGGTTGCGTATGAGGAAATTTCTTATAGAATCTCTAAAACGGTCGAACGAAGGAATGAGATACTAAGTGAGATAATAGAGCCGATTAAGAAAGAACTTACTCGCATGGGACTCCATTCGGACGTTCAGGGGCGAGTTAAAAGCGTTGCAAGTATTTATAATAAAATCCATAAACAAAAGAAATCGTTCGATGAGATTTACGATTTACTCGCAATCAGAATTATTGTTAACCAGAAATCGGAATGTTACCGGGTGCTTGGCGTAGTTCACGATATTTATAAACCGGTCACAGATCATTTCTCAGATTATATTGCCCTGCCTAAAACAAATCTGTATCAGTCCCTGCACACAAAGGTTCGGGATAAGAAGAATCGGATTGTGGAAATACAAATCAGAACCGCTGAAATGCATAATATAGCCGAAATTGGCATTGCCGCGCATTGGAGGTATAAAGCGGGTCATGTCCAGCCGGACTCGCTCGATGAGCAGTTTAAGTGGATCAGATCGATAATGGAAGCCCACCAGGAAAGCGCTGAAACAGGAGAGTTCCTCGAATCGCTAAAAATCGATCTGTTCCAGGATGAAATTTATATTTTCACGCCGCAGGGAAAACTGATCCAACTGCCAAAGGGCGCTACGCCGATCGATTTCGCTTTTGCTATTCACAGTGAAGTCGGACTGCACGCAATCGGAGCCAAAGTCAAAGGCCGGGTAGTTCCGCTGAATTATAATCTTGAATCGGGAGACATAGTCCAGATTCTGACGTCGTCTAACCAAAAACCGAACGTTGAGTGGTTTTCCTTCGTAAGGACTTCACGGGCGCGATCGCATATTAAGAAGTGGTTTAAAGAAACGCGCTGGGAGCAATCGAAATCACTCGGTGAGGAAATGATTACTCGAGAGTTAAACAGATTGAAATTATCGAACGATGAGAGCGAGTTGCTGGAAGTGGCTGTTTCTTTTGGACATCTCGATTTATCAAGTTTCTATGCCGCAGTAGGTTCCGGGATTATTACTCTCGGACAGGTAATGCGAAAACTTGTTCCTATAATAGCTCCAAAGAAAGATGCGTTAATCAGCCGGATTATACAGAAAATAGATCGCGGCAAGGATCGAGTGAGGGTCAGCGGATTGGATAATTTGGTTATATCGATTGCCGAATGCTGCAGCCCATTGCCGGGGGATCCGATTATAGGTTTCCAAGTTAACGGCAGGGGGCTTTTTATACATAGAACCGATTGTTCGCATGTCGCTAAACTGTTGGAGGATGAAACGAAAGTAATCCCGGTTGCCTGGGATGTTGATCGTGAAGATAGATTTAAGACGAGAATTTATGTTGTAGCCGATGAACGGGTGAACCTGCTGAGAGATATTACACAGATCTTTTCTGCGGTGAAAGTTAATATACTCCGAATTGAAATGTTTATAGAGGACCGGCTTGTAATTGGTCATATTACGGCTGAAGTTAAAAATTTGCCGCATTTGACCAGGCTTATAGGAAAGATAAATCAGATTAAGGGAATCTTAAAAGTGGAAAGACAGGACGTACCGGAAGAAATAACGCAAAAAAAAAGCGGTAAATTACTATGACGCGAAAGTCTGATATATTCCCTCGTCAATCTAATATGATAACTCGGACGGAGGCGGTGTTCCTAAATAGTCATACCGCTAAAACTCAAGCAATGATTGCACACGCACTCGTCGATAGAATACGCCTGCAACTCGCTAAATATTGTTAACCTTTATATAAATCCGCATGAAAGATGGTATTTTAGCTGTTGATTTTGGTTTGCAAAGAACCGGTCTTGCCGTTTGCGATAGTAACAGGCGGGTAGCGGTAGGCGCCGGAAATCTATCGGATTTGAAGAATAGAGCTTTAGCAAGGTCTATTATCCAGGCGGCAGAATCACGAGGCATTAAAACGATACTTGTCGGTGAACCGCCGCCGGACGCTCGAGAGGTTGAGGCTGTTATCGATGGAGCGAACAATTTATGTGTGAGATTGGAACAGCATGGCTTTAATGTTATAAGATGGGACGAGGATTGCACCACGGCCGAAGCGCTTGCTGCCAGGAAACATATTGGCGGAAAAAGCTCTAAGGGTAAAAAATGGATCGATGAAGCTTCGGCAATCATTCTTTTGCAGAGATACCTCGATTACCTAAATAACCTGTCGAATTAAACGAAAAACCGGTGAAATTAAACAAACTCGTTCCCACGCTCCGGCGTGGGAATGCATACTTAACTACACAAGGTCGATATGCGTTACCACGCTGGAGCGTGGGAACGAGTTGCGGCTTCAGCGCTTCAAGATCGTTGGAAATTATTTAATGCACATAGTAATAATCTGTCGAATTAAACGAAAAACCGGTGAAATTTATAATATTGAAAAATTTTAGTTAATAATTCTTGATGCTTATAAACACTTGTTTATATTAAATACTATCGTTTCCATTCTGAGAGTTTGAATGGACCTTAAAGGAAATCAGACATGACGGACAAAAAAGTAAAAGTCGGCTTACTTGGCGCTGGCGGGCTTGCGCAGATTTATCATATTCCGAATCTAAGGGCGCTATCGACGACTGAGATAGTATCCGTTTACGATTCAGACACCAGTCGCTCATCATCGATCGCAAACCGGTTTGGGATTCCTAATTGGTTTGACGATCCTGAATTAATGCTCAAAGATTCAGATTTGGACTGCGTTCTCATAACGACGCCTACAATTACGCATTTGCCTTTAAGCCAGATCGCTTTTGAAAACGGCGTCGATGTTTTCATTGAAAAACCTTTTGCAAGAAACAGCGAAGAAGGACGCCGTATAATCAAATCTGCCGCGGATAACGGTAGAATAGTAATGGTTGGAATGAACCATAGATTCCGTGAAGACGTTAGCCGCCTTAAAAAACTGCTGGACGAAGAGCAGATTGGGGAGATTTATAGCATTAAAGCCGGTTGGCTTAAACGTCTTGGAGTTTGGGGAAGACCTTACTGGTTTACCGATCCAAAATTAGCCGGCGGCGGCGTCCTTATGGATTTCGGGCTGCAGATGATCGATTTGATTATTTATCTGCTCAATTTTCCAACCGTTGTCCAGACAAATTGCAGCGTGAGCAGCGAGGTGCTCGGATTGGAGGTTGAAGATTCCGCGGCTGCTTTTCTGCGATTCGATAATGATTCAACCTTGCTCCTCGACGTTTCCTGGGCTAATTGCGAGCAGAAGGATGTAGCGTACACTCATTTTTCCGGTTCTTATGGTCAGGCTTCGCTGGCGCCGCTGAATATTATTAAAAGACATGGCGATAAATTAGTCGTGGATCCGGTTGGCAGAGTAGAGGATGAAAATGTAATTTACCGAAACTCTTTTCAAACCGAAATCGCTCATTTTATCGAATGTGTGATCAGTAAAACCGAAACGCTGTCGAGTGGCTACCAGGCGGTTGGGATCTTAGAGATTATCGAAAAACTCTATCAGGACGCTATTCAATAATGCGATTAAAATAAATGCGTTATACCGGTCGTTTCTGTAGAGATAGAAACGACCGTTTTTTTTCTGGAAAAATAGAATCTTGGAATTATCACATTGAGTGCGCGCTTCAGCGCGTACCGAGCGCCCTCTGCGCGCTGAAGC
>CAZWOY010000047.1:0-14709 GCA_964635255.1 uncultured bacterium | reverse complement strand
ATTTCTACTACTTCCTGGCGAACCGGCGAACCAGTGCCAATCAACTGTTCCGTGTAACCGACGGAAGCCGTATCGAAATCGGCGCGGCAAACGAGGCGCTGTTGAGCACCGAATATTCCACATTGGAGCTGAGCGTCAAGAACAACACCATTCGCATCTCGGTGGACGGGGCAGAGAAAATCAGCGTAAGTGAGCCGGTGCCGTTCGGACAGGTCGGTCTCTGTTCGTACAACGATGAGGCGTACTTCGACGAATTCGTACTTCGTCCCCTTGATGCGTCGGTCGCAACGATCGAGCCGATCCGCCGGTCTACCTGGGGAGAGGCGCTCAGCATTCACCCAAGCCCGCACAAGGGCGTCTTCCGGATCGAGATCTCTGACAGGCTCGCCTCGGAGTGCCACCTGGCAATCTATGGTATCGACGGGAAGTTGCGGGAACAGCTCCCGGTCGACGGTCCAGGCGCGAGCGTTGTGTGGGATGCCGCTGCGTATCCCGCGGGCACGTACCTGCTCCGGCTCAAAGCCGGCAGCGAACGGCATGAGTACCGGCTGACCGTGCAGCAATAGCGGGCGGTTGCCGGGGACGTGTCGGTCCTGGCACGGTTTCCCACGTACTCGGCCGGGAATGCTATTTTCCAACTCCACCCCACAAAACAACAGACCGTAGCCGCCTGGTTACGGGGAAGGAGATTCGTGGATGGCGGACAGCAGCAGGCAAAAGAAACGCAAGGCGGTAGTCGAGGTGCTCAACAAGGCCCGGGGCATGGAGCTTCAGGCAATCACGCAGTACATGAACCAGCACTATGGGCTGGATGACATGGACTACGGCGAGCTGGCCAAACAGATCAAGCTCATCGCACTGGATGAGATGCGCCATGCCGAGTCATTTGCGGAACGGATCAAGGAGCTCGAGGGCGAACCCACCACCGAGAAAGCCGGCAAGATCGAGCGGGAGCAGGAAGTGGAAGCCATTTTCCCCTTTGACTGCGATCAGGAAGATGACGCGATCAACGCCTACAATGAGTTTGCTCAGGTCTGTCGCGACAACGGCGACAGTACGACTGCGCAACTGTTCGATCAGGTAATCGACGAAGAGCAGGAGCATCTGAACTACTTCGACAGTGTTCGCGGTCATATCGAGAAACTCGGTTCCGCCTTCCTGGCACAGAAAGCCGGAACACCATCGGCCGCGAATCTCAATTCACCGGGGTTTGTTACCAAGCAGCCGGGGCAGTAGGAGCGGAGTGCCTTTTTTTTTAGCGGCGCGAACAGAGGCGGGAGCTTGCAGACGAGGGCGTCTGCAAGCTTTCGTAAAATACGCAGGCAGAGACGCCCGCCCCATTGACAATGGTATTTATTTTCACAGCAAGTTTAAACTAAACACTTTTCCATCACAACTTCTTAACAACTCGCCGATTTCAATTGTTACCTTTATAATGAAGTGGTTAAAGTAATACATTTACAGGGGAAATAATAATGAGACCTAAAACTAAAACTTATTTACTGTTTTTACTGATTCAGGTTAGTTTCATCCTGCTGCTGTCGTGCGGCAATAGGGGTGAAGAGCCATCCGCCAAACCGAAGGGCTGGGATTTTAAAACCTGCTGGTATTATGCCAATGCGATTGAAATCGGGGACGCCTTTCAATTGCAGTACGCTGAACATGCAAAAAGCCTCTTGAAGGCTGAAAATGATCTAGGAAACGAGGTAGATTCGGATCTTATTTTAGAAAAATTGAAAAAACTGCCGGGCGTAAACGCCGTATTCATTTCTGATGCGGATGGAATTACAATTGAGTATCCGGCGGATTATTTCGACGCTGATTTTATGGATTCGCTGTTTAATCTGAACGCGGCGAGTTCGCATCCCAAGGCGCCTTTGATGCACCGGCTGACTGGCGGGCAGGTTCGCTTTTTAGAGGTCAGGACGACCGATAATTCCTATCCGTCTTTTACGCGTTTTAT
Organism: uncultured bacterium; assembly: GCA_964635255.1. Lineage (GTDB taxonomy): Bacteria > Electryoneota > AABM5-125-24 > Hatepunaeales > Hatepunaeaceae > CAZWOY01. Next base: position 12,746 of record CAZWOY010000047.1, on the reverse strand, counting down.
TCACGCAGATACAACCGATCCAAGCGCGGAAGGCGCGATAAGTTTGATATTGAATGAGGACTGGCTGCTGGCAAAGGTTGTACCCACAATGGACAGTCTAAAAACTGAGAGCCAGCAACTGCTGTTCTGGGCGCCGTCGCCGAATAATATCTTTGCCGAACAATCTATCGGCATCATCCATCGCAGCGATACGCTTTGGTGGTGGGGAAACAAGGACATAGAAATCAAGAATCCTCCACATTTCGCCCTCGGCGGCATTTTTAGATTGCAAGCGCATATTTTTGTTAGGTGGGTTGGGGAGTAGAAAATATAACTCATTGACGCGCTGGAGTGCGGGAACGAGTTGGAAAGAATTAAGAATTAAAAATTCATAATTCTCTATTGTTTTTTTAGAGTGTTTGTCCTCTGGTATGCGCTCTCCGTGTTAGCGTAAAGTCCTGTTATATCCCGGCTTCAATTCATTTTCTGCTTCCTCCAGCATTTTAAGGTAATTTTTATACCTTTCTTCAGGCAGCAAATCGGTACCGACTATTTCGCGCACTGCGCAGCCGGTTTCTTTCCGATGTACACAATTGCGAAATTTGCAGTTTTCCTTCAGGTTTCTGATTTCCGGGAAAGCGTCGCTCAGATTTGCGGGAGTTTTACTATATGGTCCGCATTCGCGCAGCCCCGGCGTATCTACCAGCCAGGCTCCGTTCGACATTTTATGCATCTCGGCAATAGTCGTCGTATGCCTGCCTTTGCCGGTCGCTTCGCTGATTTCGCCGACGTGGATGTTCAATGACGGATCGATGATATTGGCTAAAGTGGATTTGCCGACTCCCGAACGACCGGCGAACAGGACGACTTTGTTTCGGATCAAGCTATCCAGCTTGTCGAGGTTCGTGTTTTCGGTCGCGCTGGTGAAAAGAATCGTATCGACGGCATTTTTGTAGATATCTATCCATAATTGCAGCTCGCTTTCACTCGCGAGATCGATTTTATTTATAATTAAGGCGGGTTCGACTTCGCCGAGTTCCGCGGTTACCAGCAGGCGATCGATAAAGCCGAAAGGAGTCGCAGGTTCCGCCGGCGAGGCGATTAGAACGGCTAAATCAAGGTTAGCGGCGATTACTTGAGGTATTGGTTTTTGATAACCGGGCGTATTGCGCGTGAATTCATTCCTGCGGGGCAATTGGTCTTTGATTTTCCAACCGCGATCCTCTTCGGAAAGGGCTACAAAATCGCCCGGAGCCAGAGGACGCTTGCCGTCTTGTTTCGTTAGCCTCCATTTTCCCGGAATATCGATAAGAAATTCCTCATCGTCAATTAAAATCCGCGCCTGATGTCCCAGCGCCCAGAGGACTAAACCGCTTTTAAGCGAATTTAATTCGGGCAAATTCAATTTATTTTCATAATAGGTTCAATCCGTTGTACTTGAATGCTAAAATTATTAAATTTATCAGTATAGGTGTAAAAACGCAAGAAACAATACTAACATTGATAGTTGGAACCTTGAGATGAAACTGAAAAATCTTATTCCTCCTGAACGGATAGTTCTCGATATTGACTCGACGTCAACGGAGGATGTCATACAATCGCTGGTCGATGTTCTGGTCGATTCAGGCTTGAATTTTAATCGCGACGAAGTAATAAGAAACGTTATCGATAGAGAGAGACAAGTGGGAACAGGCGTAGGATATGGAGTCGCTATACCGCATGCCGAACCCGGTCCTTATGGACAACCCGCGGCGGTATTCGCAAGACTGGCGAAACCGGTTGATTTCCATGCGCCGGACGGAAAAAAGGCAAATCTTGTTTTTCTCCTGTTAACTCCCGATAAAACGCCGGCGCTGCATGTTCGACTGCTGGCGCGAATTTGCAGGCTGACTCGATCAGAGAACCTACGACAGCAGCTTCTAAAAGCCAAAGATAAATTTGAAGCCGCCAACACAATATCCGAAATAGAAGCTAGTTTTCCCGAGTTAACTCCATGAGTGAACGCAAACTGGTAATAATAGTGCTCAACCGCGAGGAGCATCTTGATGAACTGCTTGAAGCTTTCGTGGAAATCGACGTCCGCGGCGCGACTGTTATCGACTCTGTCGGCATGGGGCAGATTATCGCTCAAGATATACCGATCTTCGGCGGATTGCGCAGTCTAATGACGGGAACGCGTCCCTATAATAAGACTATTTTTACAGTTGTTGACGCCGGAAAGATCGAAATTATCGCCGATGTGTTGGAACAGGTTTGCGGGTCGCTCGACGAACCGGGAACGGGGCTTATGTTCTCACTGCCGGTGGAGTTTGTCAAAGGTCTGCCTGAAAAATCGCTCTCATAAGAATGGCGTTTGACGTGTTTCCAAATCGACTCGTTCCCACGCTCCAGCATAGGAATAAATAATCGACCCACTCCCACGCTCCTGCGTGGGAATGCATATCGACCTTCGACTCGTTCCCACGCTCCTGCGTGGGAATGCATATCGACCTTATGTTCTTCGACTCGTTCCCACGCTCCTGCGTGGGAATGCATATCGACCTTATGTTCTTTAGTATGCATTCACACGCCGGGGCGGGAAAACGAGTTGCGACTTATACGCTTTAAGGCGGTTGGACGCTATCTAATGCATGGGGGCGATACCGCGGGATCGATTGTCCGCTCGACATTATCTATAAAAAACCAGACTTACCTTAATCGTTGATCGATAATCGGTGTTTACCGAAATCGTCTCGTCTTTTTTTACGCCCCGGCTGGCGTCAACTGCGGACGCTAAATGATTCAGCAGCAGTCCGCCGATCAGCATTACGGATATTTGACCTGCGCTGTCGGATTTTATGCGCAGATCTTTAAAATAGGCGCGGCTGGCGTCGGCGTCCCAGGTCCAGTCGTACCTTGGATCGGTGTAAAGAGCTTCGTAGTTTCTGTCCTGAAGGCGGCGCTCGTTGTATGACCGCCGGTCCAGCCAGTTGCCGATATCGACGTAATACTGATGTTCCTTATCGCCTCTCACCCCGGCGTGCTGCTTCGCGAACGCTATATAATCGTCCTCCAGCCAGGAGGCGTACATTTGCGCGCCGATGACGCTCGAAATCAACAGCGCTTCGGCGGTCAGAAAGGCGTAGCCGGTATGTTTTCTGCCGGTCGATATCTGCCCCCAGCCGGGGATCAGGATCGATTTCAGAAAAGCTTTGCCGCGCCGTTTTTTATAAGATTCCTTCGTATCCTCAATCTGCGGCGAAGCCTTGCCGGTCGAAGCCGTGCGGTTGGCGTCCAGGACGCTTTGGAAATTGATCCGGTCGAAAACTGTGTTCCGGTCGAAATCCCCCGCTTGAACGCCAACAGAACCGGTCGTTATGAGAAATGCGATAATTGCAGCGGAGATGGTTTTCACCATTTAAAGTTCAATCCTCCGACCGCAACCGGATGTCCGTCGTAATTAATCTGCCTGAAACCGACTTCGGCGCGCGCTTTTCGTTTTTTCCATCTAACCTCGAAACCGGCTTCAAGGGCGGCGGCAACGTGGTTCAGCATCGCAACTTGAATAGCGTATGATGAATAATCGAGGAAATTGTTCGAATCGTAGCGCATGTCCATGTAATGTTCGGACAATGTTCTCCTACCGTCGAAATAAGGCGTCGAAGGATCATCTTCCGGGAAATCCTCGAAATCTACTTTGTCCCAGCCGAAGCCAAACTGGCGGATGTATTTGCCGATCATTTCATAGTACTGCTGGTCGTGGCTCTTGTTGACCGCGCGGTCTTCGTGAGTCGGCAGTTCGTGGGTAAATCCCGCGGATGGCAGGTAGTGGATTTTAAGGTCCCACTCTTCCTGTATCCACTCTTCTTCCGAACCGTTATAAGATCCCGAATCGCCCCATTGAGAATTCAGAGCCAGACCATATTCGACGTCGCGGTACCAGTTTTCATGAAAGTGGGTATCGGCGAAATTCTCAAACTCCTCTTCCTTATCCTTGCCCTTGTTATAATAGTAAATAACGCCGGTCCAGGCAGCTATTTCAATAGCCAGAAAGATCGATCCTCTAATCGGACTGCCGGCGTAAAACTGGCCTGCTCCGGGAACGATTGCCGAAAGCAACAGGGCTTTGCCGGGATTTAACTGGGACGGATCTTTAACCGCGTCGAACTTCGGTTTCCCGGCTGAATTCATCCCGACGCCGGCTATGTCGATCCCAACATCGTCGTCTTTAAACAGTTTGTCCGCTATACTCGCATCATCAGCGGCGAATAACGGCGACGCCGCGAAAACGAGCAGTAGTACAAGTATTAGCTGTTTCATCCCTTCCTCAAAAGTCGTTGTATGTTAAGAAAATAAATATCGTTTTGAATTTTTGCAAATTGCATCAAGCAGCCCGGATATGCATATCCGGGCTGCTAAAGATATTTTTCTCAGTAGGGCGGGCGTCCCTGCCCGCCGGCGTTTCTGAATTTTAGCAGTCTGTTGAACAAGAGTGTTCGATCTGCTTATTACTACGTGCATAAAATAGTTGTCATCTCCAGGAATCTGATGGAATGCGGATATTAATCAATATCAAGCATTATCAAGATATTAGGAGATTGCTTAGTCTGCTAAAGGCAGACTCGCAATGACACTTTTTACTGCACTTAGTATACGAACAAGAGTGTTCGATCTGCTTGCGAACAAGAGTGTTCGATCTGCTTACGAACAAGAGTGTTCGACCTGCTAAATAAAGTCAAACAACACGGTAAAATACCAGCGCCACTTTCTGCCGTATTCGGTCAAGCCTCCGGTATCGTCCCGCACGGTAAATTTATCTAGTCCATAAGCTCCGGTCAACTGTATGTCCATCGGGTAGCCGTACCAGGCGAACAATTTTAACCTGAGTTCGCCGCCGACGTCCTTTTTAATCTTGTCCGGCTCGAACGTATGCGACCATGCGTTTCCAGCTTCGCTGAAAACGGCGCCGTGGATCCTGTCTAAGTATAGAGGCCCCCATTTCCAGTCGACGCCGGTAATTATGGGAAACCTCAATGACAATCTTCCAGCGGCTTTCTTTGTTCCGCCAAGGCTGTAAAAGCTGTAGCCGCGCAATCCGGGCAAGCCGCCGGCGTAGAGATTGTAAAAGTTATCGACGTCCGATGAAATCCATCCTCCGATCACGCGCGGATTCAACACCAGCGATTTGTAAAGCGTATGGTAGTAATCGACGTCCGCTTCGATCCGGTGGTAGTTGTACGGCTTGTAAACCTCGACCAGCGTACCCTTTTCCGATTCGATCTCGAAACCGTCCAGGAAACGGGCGCTCTCGTAAGCATACTCGATCCAGCCTCTATAGCCCCCTTTGGGATGGATGTCGTTTGCCACGTGCGTCGCCCGCTGATCGGTATCCAACTTCACTATTGCGGCGCCGCCCTTATGGTACGTATAGTCGAAACTGCCGCCGTCGTCGAAATCTATCGCCGCCCGGTAGCGGGAATAGCGATAGGCTGCCGAGGCGGTAAAAACTTCAAACAGCGGTATCCTCGCTCCGACGTCGAGTTCGATCAAGTCGAACCGATAATCGCTGCGGTACTTTTTAAAGATCGGAACCATATCGCCGTCTTCATCCTCGTACTCATCGACGATGATCCAGGGATCGTCGAATTTCTGGCTGTGCTTGCGGACGACGTTGAACGCTTCCAGAAACAGCGTCGGATATAGCATTTTATATTCGCCGTTCAAGTACAGATCGCGCTCGCCCCTTTCACCGATTGCAGCTCCGGCGAACAGCGTCAGTTTATCAAGCAAATCGCCCGTATAAGCGTAAAATCCCGGTTTAAATTTGCCATAGTCCCAGGCGATGCGCGGCATGATGAACAGTTTGTTGAATGGCGTCGAATAGTCGCGCGCTTCAGCTTCGACGTAAGGCGTCGGTTCGAGATCGGGACGCTCCTGCTCGTCCGGTTTTAAATACTCCAGATATTCGGGATTGACAACTTCCGGCTCGCTCAGCAGCCGCAGATTGTATCCGCCGTTCTCGAATTCGCTGTAAGCGATTTTCCCTTCGGCGCTTACAGCCGGCATAAACGCTCCCCCGATGACGTTCGTGAGCGGTTGGATTGTACCGGATCCCAAATCGTATCGATACAGGTTGTATATCCCGGTGCGATCGCTGGCGAATATCAAGCTCTCCCCGTCCGGCGAGACCGCGGCGTCGCGGTTGTCGGACTTGCCGGTTATCACCGGTTCCCAGCCGTCCTTCCAATCAGCGGCGGTCAGATCGAATTTGTAAATGTCGCGCTGGTTTAAATCGGCGGTCGCCGTGTAAATAGTTTCGCCGCCGGTTGAAAACACGGGGCGGTAAATCTGCCGGCCCTGATGAAAGTGCGTAACCAGCTTCCACTTTGTTTTGTCGATTAAGTCTTCCTGTTCCCGCCAGTCATCGGGCAGCGTTATCAACGCCAGATTGTGCGTTCCGTCGGTATTGTGAACCGCGATGATCCTGCCGCCGCCGGGCGAAAATGACGGCGTCGCCAAACGCGCGTTTTTAGTGATCCGAATGTCTTCCTTTTCTTCGGTATCCCAGATATAAATATCGTTGTAGTGCGAACCGTTTCTATTCGGCAAGCCTTTGCGGGAATAAGCGATATACCTGCCGTCGGGCGACCAGTCGAAGTCGCCCTTTACCGGGCTTTCACTTTCGGTTATACCCGCTGGGGGCGCGAAATACTGCCCTTCGATAAATTTGGAAGTCGCATCGTCCACAGGTCCGCATTCCAGAATCGTGTCCTTTTCCGTATCGTAATAAACCAGACGATGAAGCGAAAGGTAATCCTGACCGTTATTCGATAGAAAAGCAATCAGTTTGCCGTCAGGCTGAAACGCCGGATAGATATTGGCGAATCCCTTTTCCTGTATCAAATCGCCGGAAACGCGATGCTCGCGGATCGTTTCCGTATTCGCGGAATAATATTCGACGAGACGCGCGTTCCACTGTTCGTAAAGCTCTTTGCCGGAAACGCCTAAAGCCTTTTTGCAGGCAGTTTCAAAGGATATAACATGCGGTTTGCTCAATTCATGCGACAGTTCTTCCAGCGCTTCCTGACTGTACTCGGCGGCGATGAACTTGACGAGACTGTAGCCGTGATTGTACACCGATTCGGCGTCCAATGACGTCTTGCCGAAGACGTGCATCTGATTCCAGGTCAGCAGGTTGTCTTCGAGGACCCGGGTGCGCAGGTTCATGTCGCGGTGGCTGTCCCACCAGTCGTGGCGGATATCCTCCGTCTGGAATTGCGCCGTTCCTTCAGCGAACCACATCGGGACGCTGGTTCCGGCGACCGGAACGCTCGCAATCCGGTTCGGATAGCCGTAGAGAACGTCGGGGCGTTTTTCCTCTTCGTAATTGATATACTGAAAATAGATCCCCGGCATCCACCGCGGACCGACTCGCGATGCGCCCAACTGGATTATGTGTGTAAATTCATGCGTTACGACGTCGTAAATCCAGTGGTGCGTGCCGCGCAGTTCGAAATCGAGCGGCTTCGCCCAGATCTCGATTTTGTTGTCGTAATACCAGGCGCCGCCGTTTGAGTAGTCGTCATGATCGCGAATGATAAAATGAACCTTGCCGTCCGGCTTGTAGTTATACAGCGAAGTCACCGGTTCGTAAATATCTTCCGCGACTCCGGCGGCGGTGCGAGCCGTATATTCCGTTCCCTGATGGAAATGGACGACAAAATGTTCGGTCTCGAACGACCGCCATTCCAGTTCAGGATGGTTGTAGTCCGAAAACTGCGCGAAGCTCATGGTTGCGATGAACAACGCTGTTATTAATGCCGCTATGTGTTTTTGTATGCTGTTCAAGTCCTTGTTTAAATCCATGTCAAATGCCGAACAAGAGTGTTCGACCTACTTAACTGCTATCTTAATTTTATGCGTCTCCGATTTTCCCTGTCCTTTCGCTTCGAGGACGGCGATGTACGCTCCTCTTGCGATATTGGTCGTGTTCCAGACGACTTCATTCGGGAAACCGGGATCGTTCGTTCCGCTCAGCGATTCGATCTTTTCGCCCGTAATATCGAAAATGTCTATTGTAACGTCGGCTTTGTAATTCAGAAAATATCTGATAGCCGTATGATCATCGGCGGGATTGGGCCAGCAATAAGCCTGTCCGCCGGGGATGAGCTTCCCCGCCGGTCTTGGCGCAAACGGCTCTGAAGGCTCCCATACGGCGTTGGAATTCTCCCGGTCGCGGTATTTCCCCTGCCACCAGACGCTTGGTGCGCCGTCTCCGGTAAAATCGAAGTTATAGGCGTCGAAATGAGTATCCGAGTAAACCAGGAATTCATACCAGGGATCGTCATCCAATTGAATTAAAATTGGCGCTGGCTCTACAGGTTCAATTCGAGGCGAAAAAGGGAAACCGTTCAACGTTCTGCCATAGCGATCGATAGCTTCAACATAGGATTTATAAACTGAACCTGGAATTTCAAAAGAATTTCCGAAATTCTCGATAATCTCAAATTTTGAATCGCCGTTAATATCAGCAATGGTCGGTTTAGAAAAATAATATGGAATCGAGTGTTTTGCCGTTCGATCAGAGATTTCCCTATTTAGAATACCATTAATTTCCCAGGTTGAAAATGTTTTTACAGCATTGTCATTTACTATCCAATCTAACAATTCAAAACTCCGGCTATCATCCATATCAACAGGAATTGGATTACTCGGATAGAATCTTGATAAATCCGATAAAGAATAGGAAATCACGTTTGGATTGGGGTTAAAAAGAATATCTTCAACCAGAAAATTCCGATAAGAAAAATTAGATTCCTGATATTTGTATCCAGTCATTATTTTAACTAATAAATCCTGGTTGCCTGTACCATTAAAATCGCATAATAGTGAGAAATCGATATCCCTTATAAGATTCGGTTCGGTTGGAGCAATTTCTACAATCAAATTCAGTTCATTCTCGGTCCACAGGTATATTTTGCTATCCTGGGCGGTAATTAAGAATGAATCCGAAATCGCCGCGCCAAAACGATGCACTTCATGAACTCTGCTATTCTCTAACCGGCGCTCTGATATTTTTTCAAACTTGTAATTATATCCTCGAATTACCGCTTCGCCATTCGGAATTTGCGGAATTATTCTATTCTCAACACTCAATAGAACGGGATCGTCTTTCTCGCCGCCAATTGATAAATGCACGGAACTATTCAAGGCTTGTAGGGAATCGAAGATTTCATGTTGAAATGAATCTATCGGATCTGATTTTAACAGATGTAAATACGTCATTTGTTCAAAACGCAAACTCCAAATTATGTCTTCGATATTATCATTGTTTATATCTCTTGCCAAAACATTATCTACATAATTGGGAGCTAAGTTTTCGATCGGGATTCTAATCGACAAATCACCAGTTCCATTATAAATAACTATTTCGGCGTCCTTTATTATTAAAATTTCTTCATCCTCAAAGTTATCGTCAAAATTTCCAACAGTAAAAACCGGATTTTCAATGTATCCATATCTAATTGGACTGTCGAAAATAAGCGCATTATTCACATACCGAAACGTCATAACCGCATTCCGCCGCGAGAAATTATCGATCTGCACATGCGTAAAAGCGCCCGAATTCGCGCGGCTCGCCGGATAGGATTGGTTGTTAAAGCTGACCGCGCGTCCCTCGTTGGCGCTTTGGTGGTGGTCGTTGTCGAAATACCAGGCGTCGGTGAAGATTCCGTAATCGGTTCCCCAGCCGGGAGTCAGGAATGGGTAGGCCTCGCCGATATCCTGCGCGCCGTCGGCTTCCTCTAAATCAAGCCCTCGAAGGTCGTTCACGCTGTTGAACCGGCGGTCGTCGATGAGCGGCAGCAAGGCTTCATCGACATGCCAGATCAGAATTCCCGAACCCGGAGCGTCGAAATCGAGGTTGTCGATCATGACCGGAACGCGAAAGCCGGGATCGGCGTCCACTGTGTAGTCGTCATTGTAAATCATGCGCCTGCCGTCGCGGTCGTAAGCGACGGCTATCGAGTCGTTTTCCGGATCTCGCGCGCGGTTGGACAGCAGGAAATATTCGGTTTCGCTGATTTGGATTTTGTAGGCTTCTTTGGCGTCGTCTCCCTCGAATCCGAGCGCGGCGATGCTGTAATCGCCGGGAGCTATGTCCTCCGGTTCGATCCATTGCATGTAGCTTCGCGACCAGGCGTCGAGCTGCCCGGGAATCGATCCGTAGAAGTTGCCGAATCCCCTGTCCATCAAGCTCCACTTGCCCACCGCCGGATTGCCGGCTTCGCGCTCGTCGTTGTCGTACAGCGCGGGCAGCCCCAGCCAGTGACCGAACAGCGACACGATCACGCCCGCCATCGAAATCTGAACGCCCTCGTGAGTTTCCGTCTCAGGCAGAATGACGCCCTCCCTAATCGGAGCGCCGTTATTTACTGGAACGCCATTGCCCAGTCCCAGCGTATCCAAGTCTTCAGCTATAATCCACGCAGAAGGAATATCGTGCGGAGTGGTTGTATAGCCAAGATCGAATTCAGCCCCGGCGCCGGCGTGGAAGACCAATACCAAATCATAATCGTTCCATTGAATCGCCGGATCGCTGTCCGCCGCCTGAACCGCATCCCGGAACAATTCGGCTAAACCGAAGTCAAGCTGTTCGTCGGATATATTGTAATTATACTGCCACATCTGCTTCGGCAGTTGATAAGCGCCGCGATCTTCCGCAGGGAAAATGTCCCAGCTCATGGTGACATTCAGATCGGACATTTTCTCCCAATAGAACTTGAGGAAGGTCAGATGGTCGTGAAAATAATCTTTGTCGTGCGGCGGCGGATCGAAATACATCGTATCGTTGACTGAATAATCGAAAGCGCCGGTTCCGGTCGTGGTTTTCAGAGTATCTTCCACAAATTCGACTCTGATTGCGGCAATTTTGAAATTGCCGGAGCGTTTTGGGGAGCGATTCGTGCTGGAAACGCGGGAAGTTCGGATTTGTTTTGGTTTGATTAAGGCGTCTTTGACCGGGATATCGGATATTTTTCCATAAATTATATTTGGAAAAATTATGAAAGCAATGAAAAGTATTACTGCTAAAAATGTTGTCCCGATGTCATTCCCGTTTACCCTAACGCAGTCATTCCTGCGAAAGCAGGAATCTCCAGCATTATCGAGAGTGCGGGAGGAAGTTGCTTTTTTCCTGACTGTCCGATACGGATTTTGGGCGTCAGGCGTCCTCACCTGACGCAATAAATACGGATTTTGGGCGTCAGGCGTCCTCACCTGACGCCATAAGTTCTGTACAAACAATAGCAAACTGTCAGGTGGGGACACCTGACAGGCGCTCTCTTTAAGTGAGGACGCCTGACGAGTACTCTCTTCAAGTGAAGACGCTTGATAGGCGCTCTCTTTGTATTTTGGGCCAGTCTGATTCTCACGAATGACTGGGAACCGCATTCTCAGACCGCTCGCATTGCCGGTTTTTCCGAACTTAGACGCTTTGATATTGAAACTCCCTTAAAATCCGATTGTCAACGAAAGTCTCAGCGTATCCGTCAACGGATGACCTTTGCCCGCCGATATGTAGCTGAAATCGAACCGGTAGGCGGACACTTTGAACGACGCGCCGTAGGTCAGCGGCTTAACCTTGCCCAACTGATCGTTGTAATAACCGACTCTGAGCGAAACGAGATCGCTGTACCAGTACTCGAATCCCACGTTGTAGATCAGGTCGAAGAAGAAAGGTTCATCCAGCCATGCCGTAAACAGCGCGATGTAAAACGGATCGGTTTCGCCGTCCGGGTGTTTGCGAACCAGCAGCTTGTTCATATCATAAGCTAAGGTCAGGCGGTTATGAGCATCGTCGATCAGGTGCCACGCCAGACCGAACTTCAGGTTCGTCGGAATCGGATCGGCTTGCGCCCGGTCGATGTACGCCATTTTCGGTCCCATATTCGACAGATTGGCGCCAAGGTTCAGCGGCTGTCCTAACAGCGGATCATGGGTTTTATACAGCAAGCCCAGATCGATGGCGAAGTTGGTGGCGACGCCCGAACCGCGTTCCTGACCGGTGCCGCGGTCGGCTAAGTGGCTGTAGATAAACTTTGTGTTTAATCCCAGCGCTAAATTCTCCGTTACCGTCGATCCGTAAGAACCGGTTATCGCCGTCTCGAATGTTCGAAACGTTCCGAGATAGGTGTTGATTTCATCGCGCCGTTCCGTTTCGCCGAGGTTGAGGAAGATAACGTTCATTCCAACCGTGCCCCAGTCCTCGATGTTGGTAACGTAAGAAATAAAATCGTAGTACAGATCGTCGAGGTGGAACGTCGGCAGCCAGTTTACGTGCATGAACGTCAGTTCCTGTTCATCGATAAAGGCTAATCCCGCTGGATTCCAATAGGTTGTGGTCGCGTCGTCGGCGACTGCGACAAAAGCCTCGCCCATGCCGCCTGCACGCGCTCCCGGCGAAATCTGCAGAAAGATAACGGTCGCTTCCGCCACCCCGGCTTCGGATTCCTGAACGACTCCCAAACCAAGGATCAGCGTTAAAGCAAGTACAAATATGACTCGCTTTTGGTTGTGTTTCAGCATATTTTTTACCTGAAAAATCTCAAATGCATTCATCAAAAGTTTTATGATGTTTTTTGTTTTATTGTTCCGAATTTATTTCCCATGAATGATCTTTGTAAGAACTATTACCGGGAAAATAAAAAATTCCCACCGGTAGGGCCGGCGGGGATGCCTGCCAGTGCGCTCTCGTCTGATCGAGAAGGCAGGCAGGGACGCCGGCCCTA
>CAZWOY010000046.1:7396-14722 GCA_964635255.1 uncultured bacterium | reverse complement strand
ATGCATATCGACCTTATGTAGTTAAGTATGCATTCCCACGCAGGAGCGTGGGAACGAGTTTTGGTTTATATGCATCAAGGAGTATGGACACTATATAATGCACACAGTAGTAGAAAGGCGGTTTTATAGAACAGGTTTAAAGCGTACGATGCAGGGCGGGATTATATCTCGCCTTCTCTATATAGCGTTAATCTGGCTCGTCCTTTTGTAATTATGTTTACTCGCGTATCGATTCAGCAAACCGATTAAAACTATCAAACCAATATCGTCTGTAGTTTTCGGGCACATCTGCTATTCCTCCACGCGCTTTCAATAAAAGTTTAATCTTTATGTTAAGTCCATTGTATGAAAATATCTTGCATACCTTTGGTGAGTTTTGCGATTCAAAAATCCTTGAAAAACCGTCAATTTTTCTAAAACCGTCGGTGTGTTCGACGCCTTTTGGATCAACGAATAATATTGTATAATCGTTTTCCTTTTTCAACCAAAAAATAAAATCGGGCTTAAAACTCGAGAATTCGTTTTTCTTCGAATTATAATATGGTATATACACTCTATCTAAAGTTTCATCTAATTTAGAGAACATCCACCAATCGAAATAATTTAAAACTGCGTCCTTATTAATATATTCCTCAATTCCTTCAACAAATTCTCTTTCGCTCTCAACGTCGATAATATGGTTTAAATAAGCAACTTTATCCTTTTCGGAAACTATAAGCGGATGATAATAGTGATTTGTTAAATATTTGATTTTAATATTTTGATTGTTCATTTCAAATTTTGAAGATTTAAATAGATTTATCTGAAGTTTATCGTATTCGGAACGTGAACCGGCGCTAAAAAGTTTATCCATTTCCTTCTGTATTTCAGGATAATTACGCATAGTTTCTATCTTGTTCCTGATAATTTTGTAATGATCGCCATCTGTAAAAGTAATTTTCCTGAAGTGGATTATTTCGTCTTCCAATTCTGTAAAACGCTCGAATTCTCTAATTCGAACTCCAAAGTAATCCAAAATCCTTCCCAATAGGAGCTCAGGATCATTGATTGTTCTTTTCTCATTAAAGTCATAATAATTTTCTCCGTCCTGAACGCTAAAACTTTCTTTGACTTTTTTTAAAACTTTTACTTCACAATTATATTTCAATAATGATATTTTTTCCCCAATATAATTAAAATACCTGCGTGTATTGTCATAATCCTTTCGACTAATGGGAAACTGGCTTACCGGCATTTCCTCCGCGAACATTTTAGGCGACGTCTTATAAACCGGAATTAAAAGTGGACGTTCTTTAGCGTACTTATTTAAAATAAAGAGATTTCCAATATCTTTCGATTTCTTTTCCGCTTTTAAAGTTCTAACAATTTCCTTTAAATTATCGGCATTTGTGCCGAACACATAAAGACTCTCGATTGGTAAAATCAGATCCTGTACTTGATCATACAGCTCTTTTTTTATCTCGCCGGCGTTGACAAGTTTTTCCATTCTCTTTCGCTTGTTTTCGAGTGGTTCTATTCGAACGCCTCGCCCCACGGATTGAAGAACAAATTTCCGAGCGTCTTTGCCTACGCCAATATTGATGAACAATACGATATTGGGTCGATTTGAATCCCATCCTTCATAGAATGCTCGCGAGCCCATTAGAATGTTAATTTCCGAATTATCCTCGTTAATTCGCTTAAAGACGCTTTCGTTTTCGTAACTTTCGATAATTTCAAATCCGGCAAGCTTCTCTTTAATCCAACCTGATATATCTCCAATTTTAATCAGAGCGAAAGGTCTTTCGGACGTTTGTAGTTTAAAGATTATTTCGTTTTTATTGCCAGGGATTTTTAAGACCTCTATATTTCCTGGGCTATTCGAATTAAATACTGAGATAAGAACGTCTTTATACTCAATATTCTGTAAAATATCTTTGTTTATAATAACTTCGTCGCCGCTGAATTCATATTTTTGATCGTCAGCAAGTTCCATCAACAATTCTTTTTTAGAATCGTTGAATAATTCGGTTTGAATGCTGTTATTAGCGACTTTTACGATTTCGGCGAAGAACAGTTTTAAATCTGACTCTTCAACGTCCACTGAATTTACCAAAGTCAACAGCAGCGGACGATGATAGAGACGCTCGTTTTTAACTCTTAATTGTTCGTAGTGTTTGGTTATGTAAGTTTGAAGAATGAGCGTTCTAAGCACAATCTTTTGCTTTTCGATTGTGGAAAAATCGTCTTTGTCTTTAAAAGCTCTCACTTCCTGGTTTGAAATATATATATGTTTGCCGTATCCGCCTTCAATGAAATCGGCGAGATTCTATTTATGCGCGCAAGTCGCATAATCGCGGTCATCGGTAAATGTGGCGGAAAAATTGAAAAGAAATCCATTGCGCGACAGGATGGAATAGAGAGTTTGTCTTTTGCTGTCTTCTTTATCTCCTTTATGCGCTTCGTCCAAAAGAATATACCATTTCCCGCCGTTATCATAATTGCGAAAATCGACTATCGATTCCTTTTGGTCGTCGGATATTAAGTCCGATCTATAATAGAAGATCGTAATCTCGTTTTTAGCAAAAGGCAGCGCATTTTCCATTTTTACGCTTTCATATTCCCGCAGGCTTTTCAAATTAATTTGGGCGTCGTAATGAGAACCATTAAACTCATCGACATGCTGCTTGAATTGATCTAATAGATCGTTTCGATGGGCTAAAAAAAGAATATCGTATTCCGGCAATTCTTTTGCTTGGATAAGTTTTCTAAGTATATCTATTAATTTCACGATCATCAAAGTCTTACCGGAGCCGGTCGCCATCCAAAAGCTCATTCGATTTATGAAATTGGCGTAGGAAATGCTATTGTTCCGCGTTTTATAGTCTTTATCGAATTCTAACAAATACTTGACGATTTTGCTGTCTTTCTTCTGGTGAATTTTAAAATCGTATTGATCGCCAAAGCCGCTAAGACGATAATGGTAGAACATCTCGGATTTTGCGCCGTTTTTTTCAGAAAAGTAGAACCACAGAGCCTTCAGGGCTTTTTCTATTCCGAGTTTTTGAAAATCAAACAGCGATTTTATCTCTGAGAAATCATCCAAGTTTTTAAACTGCCATTTCGCCGGCAGGGAATCGTATGAAAAAGCGTCGATTATCGATTCTAAATGCAGCTTCATTTTACCACCATATCAGAGGTTTGATAAGTCTATAGTCCAAATCGGAGGTATTTATTTTCGTTCCATCCGTGAATTCAACCTCCTCTTTTTTTATGGACTTTATCCATTTGCCGGTTAAATTCGACAGTGTCTCGGCAATATCGATATCGGGATATAATTTATTTAAATCGACTTTGACTTTATCGTTTTCATAATCGATTTCAACCGCCGCCGCCATTTTTTCGTCTTTTAGGAAGACGTAGTCTTGATAGGCCTTGCCGCTCGTTTTATCGAATAAATCGCCGTCTGAATATTTGCAGTTCGATAAGGCTTCTTCATATTGTTCAAGCTCGTAGTATTTGAAGAAACCGCCGCCAGACCATTTCAATTCTTTTGAAATGCCGGCGGGTTCATGTTTGCCTTTGCCCGCTAGTACTTCTAATAATCTTGGTTTGACAATATCATAAAAATGACTGCCCATTTCAATGCCGATCCACCGCATGCCTAATTTTTGAGCGGCGGCAATTGTGGCGCCGGAACCTAAGAAAAAGTCTAAAACAATTTCTTTTTGTTTGCATGATGTTTTAATAACTCTGTTTAATAATTGTTCAGAGTTTTCAGTTTCAAACCCCCAATCCGCAGAATAGCCGGAAATATCCGACCAATTGGAATCAATTGTCTTTTCAGCGTCAAATCTAAAAGATGGTACATAATCAACGGGAATTTGCTTGTTTCCCTCAATTTTTGTTATTCCGGAATTGTATTTCTTTTTACTTGTTGCCAAATATATTACACCTTTTATATACATTTCATCGATTTTTGATTGTACAAATTTCCAATGCGTATTAGGCGGTGGGACTAATACAACTTTTTGGCCTTTTGGATCGATAAAAGTTCTTTCTCTTGGGAATCGCTCTCCTTTCATAAGCATATTTGTTCCTTTGGCTTCGGATTCATATCTCGCGCGAGTAAATGGGTGAAATGAGTAATTTGCGTTGTATTTTGTATAGTAAAATAGAGTATCAACCGCTATAGCATATTTATTAAATTCTCCTAATCTTTGCTTTCCCCTATTTATCACCAACTCGTTCTGGTAGTTCTTGTTGAAAGTATTATCCAAAATGTTTCTAACGATCCAATTCCCGTTATAATCGCATCTAACAAAGATACTGCTTTGTCTATTCATCAGATTTTTGGCTAAATTAATTCTATTCTCCAAAAGGGTCGCCCAGTTGGAATCTTTGTAGTTCACGTTATAATAAAACTGTTTTGATAAATTTAAGTTAAATGGCGGATCGATATAAATAGTCTGAACCTGTTCTTTAAACTTTGGCGCAATCGTATTCAGGGCTTGATAATTTTCGCTTTTTATCAGCCAGCCATCCAATTGTTGGTCTAAGTTATCGAACAAGGCTAAAATGTCGAGTTCCAGATCCTTGAAATACTTCGTATCGACCGGCGCTTTCGGATTATCCTGATCGATTCCTAATTCAGTCCACTCTTTAATCTGCTTTGGATAGTTTTCATGGTTTATTAATTTATCTCGTATATTTTTATCTTCGATTCGATCCAATGTTATTACGTAATTGCTTTTTCGCACAAATTTCGGTTTATTCCATATTTTTACCAGTTCATCCTCGAATTGGCTTATGAAATTAATGATTTTATAAGCGATTTCTTTTAATATCTGCAGCTGATCGACTCTTTCTGCCGACCATTCCCTGCCGCCATCCCAAAAATACTGATAGCTCCACAGTTTGAATTGCTCTTGTAGAAATGCTTTGGCGTTTTTGTTGATAAAATAATCGACTTCGGATTGCTTGGCAAAAACGCGGAAGGCTTTTTCTAATTGTTCTTCTTGCAGATCGATATTTTTTTTTCTTAAATCTTTTAAGACGCCGCCGGTTTTTGTTTTTTTCCCTCTTTCTGAATATGTCACTTTAAATTCGATTGTACCATCTTCTATTACATCCGCTAATTCAAAAACCAGCTTTCGTTTTTCGTTGTTCTTTTTATTTTCAATTTCGGCTGCGTTAAAAAGAAACTTTAATCCGTCGAATTCTACCGGCATACTTCTGAATATTCTATCGGTCTTCACATAATAGAGCATTTGCGTTTTCCAGAAAAGAACGACGTCTCGCTCGTCGGTGTAAACTTTTTCATAGACATTATTATGGAAAGGGGTGGAGTTAAAATAAATAGATCCGCTTTCTGAGAAATAGCGGTTGAAAAATGAATAGAGTTTATCGAATAGTTCTTCTCTGAAGTAAGGATGTTTTTCAAGCGCGTTGTTTATGTCCTCGATAAGAAGGCTTTCAATCTGGGAGTAATACATCGATTTAATACGCATCAGATTTATGAATCCGCCTTTCCCCTCGATTTTAGCGCCGATAAAAACGTCCTGAAGCGCTTTGAAAAATCTTTTTTCCTTATCCATCCTCGCCTCTAAAAATACTGAAGAAAATTTCGACCTACCTGAAATCGTTGTTAAGATAATTAGTCTGTGTGTAAAATGTCAATATTGTAACATGAAAATAATTCTCAAATTGTTCAATTCGCCGTTCGTCTAATGACTCGCTGAGAATTTATCCTAAAAAGCGCCCGTTCCCGCCCTGCAACTTGAAACTCGCCCAATATTTAAATATAATTAACTTAAGGAAAACAAAGAGTTTTAAAACGAGGAAATAAATTATGTCAGATTCAGGATATTTGAATTCGTTCAATGCGCGGTCTGAGCTTGAGACTTCGTTTGGGAAGTTCAGCTACTTTCGTCTGGGGAGGCTGACCGAAGAAGGACTGGGCGATATGTCCAAAATGCCTTTTACGATTAAGGTTTTGATCGAGGCGGTTCTTCGCAATGAAAACGGACATGAAGTTACGAAAGAAGACGTCGAACGGATCGCAGGCTATAACCCGGTCGATCCGGAAATCGCGGAAATTCCGTATAAACCGGCGCGGGTGTTGCTGCAGGACTTTACCGGCGTTCCCGCCGTCGTCGATCTGGCGGCGCTGCGCAGCGCTATGGCGCGCATCGACGGAAATCCCGAACGAATCAATCCGCTGATTCCGGTCGATCTGGTTATCGATCACAGCGTGCAGATCGACGCCTTCGGTTCGCCGGAGGCGATAAAGATAAACGCTCAAAAGGAGTTCGAGCGCAATAACGAACGCTATGAATTCCTGCACTGGGGGCAGCGCGCCTTCAAGAATTTCCGCGTCGTGCCTCCGGCGAGCGGCATTTGCCACCAGGTCAATCTTGAATACCTCGCCAACGTCGTGCAGACGAAGGAAGAGGACGGATTAACCTACGCCTGTCCCGACACGTTGGTCGGAACCGATTCGCACACGACGATGATCAACGGATTGGGCGTCCTCGGCTGGGGCGTCGGCGGGATCGAAGCCGAAGCCGTTATGCTTGGACAGCCGATCTACATGCTGATTCCCGAAGTGATCGGATTTAAGCTCACCGGACGGCTTCCGTCCGGCGCCACCGCGACCGACATGGTGCTGCGCGTAACGGAAATACTCAGACAAAAGGGCGTTGTCGGCAAGTTTGTCGAATTCTACGGCAAAGGACTGGCAAATCTGACGCCGCCCGACCGGGCGACGGTTTCAAATATGGCGCCCGAATACGGCGCGACCTGCGGATTTTTCCCGGTCGATGAGCAGACGCTGGAATACCTCAGGTACACCGGCAGGGATCCCAAGCTCATCGAACTGGTTGAACGCTACAGCAAGTCGCAGGGCTTGTTCCGGCTCGAAGATACGCCCGATCCTCTGTTTAAGGATACGGTGGAACTCGATCTCTCGA
This sequence comes from uncultured bacterium, assembly GCA_964635255.1. Classification (GTDB taxonomy): domain Bacteria; phylum Electryoneota; class AABM5-125-24; order Hatepunaeales; family Hatepunaeaceae; genus CAZWOY01. Next base: position 7,772 of record CAZWOY010000046.1, on the reverse strand, counting down.
CGATCGAACCGAGCCTTTCCGGTCCAAAACGCCCGCAGGACAGGATTAACCTTGGGGATCTGAAAGAGGACTGGCGCAAATCATTAACCGGCAAGATCGACAACAAGGGCTTCGGAGTCAGCTCTGAAGACGCCGGCAAGGAAGTTCCGGTCGAATATCCGGCGGGGAACAAGACCGCCATCAAGCACGGCGACGTAATGATCGCTTCGATCACGAGCTGCACCAATACCAGCAATCCGGCAGTGTTAATCGGCGCCGGAATTTTAGCCAAGAAAGCCGTCGAAGCCGGGCTGGACGTTAAGCCCTACGTTAAGACCAGCTTAGCCCCCGGTTCTAAGGTCGTTACCGATTACCTGTCCGAATCCGGTCTGCTGCC
>CAZWOY010000046.1:0-7386 GCA_964635255.1 uncultured bacterium | reverse complement strand
AACCCGCCGGACAGGGCCTTGCCCACCAGGGTGAGATCGGCTTCGATGTTGTCGGTTATGGCTGCACAACCTGCATCGGCAACAGCGGTCCCCTTGCGGAACCGTTGGAAAACGCCATTAACGACAATAAAATGATCGTTTCCGCCGTTCTGTCCGGCAACCGCAACTTCACCGGCAGAGTGAATCCGCACACGAAGGCTTCCTATCTGACCTCGCCGCCATTGGTTGTGGCGTTTGCGCTCTCCGGCACGGTCGATATCGATATGAACGCCGAACCGCTGGGCAAGGGCAAGGATGGGAAGGACGTCTATTTGAAGGATATATGGCCCCTGCCGGAGGAAATCAGCGAGTATTTGAAATATTCGCAGGATCCCGAGACATTCCGGAAAGAATACGAGGGCGTCGAACAGTCGAACGAAACATGGAACGCGATCCGATCTTCGGGCGGAGCTGTTTATGACTGGGATTCGAGCAGCTCCTACATTCAGGAGCCGCCGTTTTTCGTGGGGATGGATCCGGAATCGAGCCCGATCATGCGCATCGACGACGCTCGTGTGTTGATTTTGGGCGGCGACAGCATCACGACCGACCATATCAGCCCGGCAGGCGTCATCCCGCCCGACGGTCCCGCTGGAAAATATTTGATCGAGAAGGGGATTGAACCGGTGAATTTCAACTCTTTTGGAAGCCGTCGCGGCAACGACCGCGTTATGACCCGCGGCACCTTCGCAAACATCATGTTCCGCAACCAGCTTGCCGAGGGACGCGAAGGAGGCTGGACAAAATACCATCCCACCGGCGAGATCATGAGCGTTTACGAAGCCTCGATGAAATACCAGGCGAAAAACGTTCCATTGATCGTTTTAGCCGGCAAAGACTACGGCATGGGCTCAAGCCGCGACTGGGCGGCGAAAGGCACAATGCTGCTGGGCATAAAAACCGTCATCGCCGAGTCGTTCGAGCGCATCCATCGCAGCAACCTGATCGGCATGGGCGTCCTGCCTCTGCAGTTCAAACCCGGCGACGATTGCGAAAAGCTCGGTTTGGATGGATCGGAAACATTCTCGATCCACATAGCCGACGACGTCAAACCCAGCCAGGAGATAATGGTCGAAGCCATCGGTTTAGGCGGCAAAATGATAAAATTCGGAACCACTTGCCGGCTGGATACAACGATCGAAGTGGATTATTACCGGAATGGCGGGATTTTGCATACGGTTCTGCGGAAGATATTTCGGGAAGGGAAGTAGAGTTAGAAAGTACTACTACGTGCATAAAACAGTTGTTATATTGCGAAATTGGCCGTATTGGAAATTTCAAGCGCTATCAAGACGTCAGGAGATTGCTTCGTCTGCTAAAAGCAGACTCGCAATGACACTTTTTACTGCACGCAGTAATAAGAAAGTGAGCAAGTAAGAAAGAGCGGACAATGTAGGGCGGGATAAGATCCCGTCCTACATAAATCCGAACATACAGGCAAAATCGTTCTTTTCGTTTACGTAATCCAACGTACTCCGGAAGCGATTGCATCTCCTGGCGGTTTGCCAACAATTTAACAATTTAACAATTTGACAATTTAACAATTTAACAATTTAACAATTTAACAATTTAACAATTTAACAATAGAAAATTCACCTCGTCTTCAACGTTCTCATCCCATTAAAAATAACCATCAGCGACACGCCCATATCCGCGAAAACCGCCATCCACAATGTTGCGTTGCCGGTTATGGCTAAAAGGATGAACAGGGCTTTGACCAAAATTGCAAAGAAAATGTTGGTTACTATGATTCGGTATGATTTGCGCGAAAGCCTGAACAGCCAGGGCAGCGCCTCGATCTTGTCGGAAAGAAGGACGATGTCCGCCGTTTCAAGGGTGACGTCCGCTCCCGATCGGCCCATCGCGATTCCTATATCCGCAGTCGCCAGCGCCGCGGCGTCGTTTATGCCGTCTCCCGCCATGACTACCGAACCGTACTTTTGCTTAAGCCGCTGGATATGCTGCACTTTCTGATGCGGCAGCAAATCGGAGGCGATTTCGTCGACGCCGATCCTGCCGCCGATGTTCTCGCCTATTTTCTTTAAGTCTCCGGTTATTAGAGTGGTGTGAGTGACGTTTTCAGCTTTTAATTCTGAAATTACGGTTGCAGCGTTCCGCCTGATTTCATCTTCGAGGGTTATGATTCCGATGATCTCACTATCTCGCCCTACTAAAACACTTGTAACCGGATCTTCGCCGATTTTGTCAAGAGTAGTATGGACGGCTTTGTCGCACCTGTTCGATTCGTGGAACAGATGATGATTGCCTACGTAGGTAATTTTACCGTCAATTTCTGCCTGCGCTCCCAATCCGGGGAGGGCTTTGAAATCTTCCGGCTGGTCTATGCGGATGTTTTGTCGTTTGGCGCACTCGACAATGCTCTTTGCGGCGGGGTGTTCGCTGTGCAGTTCGACCGACGCCGCGATTTTTAAAACCTCGTCCGAATTATGCCTGTTCAGGGGAATGATTTCCTTGACAGCTAAATTGCCTTTGGTTAAAGTGCCGGTTTTGTCGAAGGCGATAGCGCGGATTTTATAGAGTTTTTCAAGATAAACGCCGCCCTTAATCAATACCCCGCGTTTCGTAGCGCCGGTCAGAGCGGAAACGAACGTTATCGGCGTCGAAATAACCAGCGCGCAGGGGCAGGCAATCACAAGCAGCGCTAAAGCGCGGTAAATCCACTCCGACCAAACGCCGGAAAACAACAATGGCGGAAATAAGGCTATGATTAACGCGATTCCTACGACAGCCGGCGTGTAGTATTTAGCGAAGGATTCGATGAAAGTCTGGGTTTCGGCTCGCTTGGACTGCGCCTCTCTGACAAGCTGCACAATTTTGTCGATGACGGTTTCGCCGCTCTCATGACTGACGCTTATGGTTACTGCGTTTTCGCCGTTAATCGAACCGGCTAAGATTTTGTCGTCCCGTTTTTTAAAGACCGGCAGCGATTCCCCCGTGATCGCCGCCTGGTTGAATGAGGATTCGCCGGATAGAATTACGCCGTCGAGAGGAACGCGTTCTCCGGGGCGAACTAAAATTTGCTGTCCGGTTTGAATGTCCTTTATGGGCGTGAGCGTTTCGTTTCCGTCGATCAGGACGGCGGCCTGTTGAGGCGTCAGTTGGCTTAAAGCTTTGATCGCTCGGCGCGACCGGTCGATCGATTTATGTTCAAGGTATTCGGAAAGCGAAAACAGGACTATAATTGCGCCGGCTTCGATCCATTCGCCGATAATCAAAGCTCCTGCGACGGCGATAGTCATTAGAAAATCAATGTCCAACTGCAGTCTAATCCCAGCCGCCAAACCTTTGCGGACTATCTTCCTGCCGCCTGTGAAAATGGCTGACAATATCAGGAACAGGATGAGAAGATCATGCCAATGCAGCAATGAACCGACGCCGGCTAAAATCAGGGCAAACGCAGCCGTTGTTATCGAGATCGATTCCGAGTCGAAATTGAACCGTCCATTCGATTTTCCAGTTGGAAGATCATTCGGCTTGATCTTGTATCCCAGCTCTTCAATGGCTTTCCACAGTTTCCGTTGGTCTTTTTGTTCGACTTTCGCTTCGATTGTCTGGTTCAGGTAATCGACTCTCGCTTCGGATACTTCCGGGAGTTTGCGGACGTTTTTCTCGATTTTCGCTGCGCAGCCCGGGCAGTCCATGCCGTCGATGTTCAAACGGCAGATTGATTTTTCTGAGGCTTCGTTCACTACAGAGACCTTAAATCACCACCGAGGCGCAGAGGACACAGAGGTTAATTCCTTCATATTTTGTTTGGCTTGCTTAAAACTAACACAACTCGCTTTTATCCAATACTTTCAGTATTCGGTTGTAAACTTCTTCAGCGACCTCTTTTATGGTCGGATTGTCCACGATCTTCGACATAATGCGCGGATCCATAGCGGCTATGACTCGTTTATCGCCCTCATCCCATACGGCAACATTGCACGGCAGCAATACTCCGATATGCTCTTCAGCCGTCAAAGCTTTGTGAGCGAACGGCGGATTGCAGGCGCCTAAGATTCTGTAAGGTTTGAAATCGACGTCGATTTTCTTTTTAAAAGTTTCTTTCACGTCGATCTCGGTCAGAACGCCGAAGCCTTGTTCTTTTAAGAGACCGGTAACTTTCTCGATAGCCTGCTCGAAATTCAAGTCCGTTTCGACCCTTAAAGCGTATTCACTGACGTTTTCCATTTGTTTCTCCATTTTTTCGATAGGTTTTTTAAAATTATACGATAAATGTTCTATTGCTTGGTAGAATATATTGTTTAGATAAGACGATAGAAAATTATCTTTAGAAATTTGATTCTGCGGATTTTTCTGGTTAGTTTAAATAAACAAATCCTTATTTTAATTTGGATGGTGCGATTTTCCGCTTAGAAGGAAGAAAAACGGACAGAGGGTAATATTTCGAACATAAAAATCATTCGTTCGCCTGAGGAAATGTCTGCAATGGCGGCTGAACATCAGCGCAGAAATTTACAAACCGGTTTTGTCCCGACAATGGGATTTCTTCATGAAGGTCATTTAAGCCTGATCAAACTTTTAAATGGCAGATGCGACGTCAAAATGGCGAGTATCTTCGTCAATCCATTGCAATTCGGTCCCAATGAAGACTATGACCAATATCCTCGCGATGAGGAACGGGATCTGGAATTGCTTGAAAACGAAGGATGCGATCTGGCTTTTATGCCTTCTGCGGACGTGATGTATCCGGCGAACTACCAGACCTACGTAGAAGTCGATAAAATGTCGAAGCCATTGTGCGGCGCTTACCGCCCCGGATTTTTCAGGGGCGTGGCAACGGTGGTTCTGCGCCTGTTCAACGTCACGCGATGCGATGTGGCGGCGTTTGGGTTGAAGGATTATCAGCAGGCGACGGTAATTAAGAAAATGATAAAGGATTTGTTGCTGCCCGTCGAACTGATTTTGGGCGGCACTGTACGCGAACCGGACGGGCTTGCGCTGTCTTCGCGGAATAAATACCTTTCCGAAGAGCAAAGAAGACAAGCTGCGGCGATACCGAAGGCGTTGGAATGGGCGCGCAGGCAAGCTGCGGATGGAGTGCAGAGCGTCGCTGAGCTTAGAACGGGCCTGGTTGATATTATCCAGGATCGATCCGGGCTTGAAATCCAGTATATCGAGTTCTTCGACCCGGAAACCTTAGAATCCCGGCAGGCGGTCGGGAATAAAATACAGGTCGCTTTGGCGGTGTTCGCCGGAAAGACGCGCTTGATCGATAATCTGGCGATCGGCGTCGATGCAGATAATGTTTCGATAACAGTAATTTAACATTTACAATGTGCAATAAATAGTGTACAGATTACCGACTCGTTACAGATTACCGACTCGTTACAGATTACCGACTCGTTCCAGATTACCGACTCGTTCCCACGCTCCTGCGTGGGAATGCATACTGCATTAGATCGATATGCATTCCCACGCTGGAGCGTGGGAACGAGTTCTGATTCGATATGCATTCCCACGCTGGAGCGTGGGAACGAGTTCTGGTTTCTGGTTTATGCGCCTCAAGGAGTATGTAAACTATTTAATGCACATACAGAGTAAAAAGGAAAGATTTAATGGAAAAACCATTTGCCACGATAATCATGGCTGCCGGACTGGGGAAAAGGATGAAATCCGATCTTCCGAAAGTCCTGCACGAAATCGATAATAAACCGATGGTTCATTTTGTGGTCGAACTTGCGCAATCGATCGGATCGAATAAAGTTGTGCTGATTATCGGTCATAAGCGAGAACTGGTTATTGAAAAAACACAGCGCTGCAATGTCGAATATGCGGTTCAGGATCAACAGCTTGGCACAGGTCACGCTGTTTTGATGTGCAGGGACAATATGAAAGATTATGACGGCGACGCGCTGGTTTTATCGGGAGACGTTCCGCTGCTCAGACCGGAATCGGCGCTGGAGGCTTTGAAACTGCATCGGGAAACCGAAGCGTATGCTACGGTGTTCACGTTCGAGCCGGACGATCCGACAGGATACGGCAGAATCATCCGCACCGACGCGGGAGAGGTGGACTATATCGTCGAACATAAAGACGCCAATGAAGAAGAGTTAAAAGCGACCGAGGTCAACGGCGGTATTTATTTCTTCCGGAACAAAGACATGTTCGAAGCTTTGGATCAAACGTCAAACGATAATGCATCAGGCGAGTACTACATTACTGACACCATCGAAATTCTAAGAAAAGCCGGAAAGAGAGTTTCCGCCTATCTGGTGAAAGACGAGATGGAAATGGCGGGCGCCAACGACCGGGATCAACTTCTTGAACTGGAACAGTATTATTTAAAGCACAGGAAGATTTAGAAGTTGACATGCGGAACAATTTTGCTTAATATTCATTATATTGATAGTGGTCTTTTGGGTAAAAAACGATTAGGGAAATGAACAAACTTTTTGCTTTTACAGCGGTTTTGCTGCTACTGTCGTTTACAGTTACCGGTAATGCCAACCCAAGATACGAAGACAACAGTCCGACGGTCAGCGATTGGATCAGCGGGAGTTATAATCCAAAGTCCAGTTTAGGATTGCTGGATCCATCGAGACTAACGGTAAGTCATTCGGTCTCTTTCGGAGGAAGCTTCGGCAGCGGCGGTTCTGTTCTGGGAGGTCTTTATGCGACCAATTTCAGATACCGATTGTCCGATCCGCTCACCATCGACGTAATGCTGGGGCTGCAAAATCTGAAATATAGCGGCGTTCCCGGATACGACATGCAAAATGACGTCATCGGGAGCTTCAGACTCGATTATCGACCGTCGAAAAACTGGCTGTTCAGGCTCGAAATGAACCGCGGCGTTTACGATCCCTATTACTATCGGGATTACTCAACGTATTATGATCCTGTGTTCGGCGATCGTTTTTCATCCATGTCCGGTTCGACGCCCGCAGACAGGCGACAGCTTAACCCGCATTATTCGGAATAGTCGATAATTTTTCCCTTTACATACACAGCAGTAAACCGGGGCGATTCGTCTCGGTTTTCTCTTTTTTGTCAAGATATTTTACAACTGTCTTTTTTTCCTCAGTAATTGCTCATGAAGCGAGCTTCACTACGGTACATGAAAATAGTAGGTCGAACACTCTTATTCGACATTTTGCCCACGGGCAGCGTTTTGCCCACGGGCAGTCATTCCAGCGAAAGCTGGAATCCAGGCCGGTTCTCGCGCTATCGCCGAAGGAAGATGGATTCCAGCTTTCGCTGGAATGACTGCATACGGAGCGTCATTTTCCCAGTAATTGCTCATGAAGCGGGATTCACCACGGAACATGAAAATAGACTCATTTTCCGACGTAGGTCGCAACCCCCCTGTATCCCCCCTTC
>CAZWOY010000045.1:0-14736 GCA_964635255.1 uncultured bacterium | reverse complement strand
TAATATATTTATAAGATACAACTTATTTACTACTTACGCGTGAATAAGATAGGCTCAATCATTAGGCGATATTAACGGTGATGGCTATAATGATTTATTAGGCGGCGATCCGGCTTCGGTCGGCGGCTTGGGTAAAATCAACGTGTTTCTGGGCGGTCGCTGGATGGATGGCGATTATGTGCTTGAACTGAACGGCTGGCGTGAAGATTTGTTTACGCCGGTTGGGAAAACGGTCGGCAGGTGTGGCGACGTCGATGGCGACGGGTTGAATGATATTGTGTTCGGAACCTGGGGCCGATCTAATTATAATGCCGGCGAAGTTGTTATTATTGGCGGCAGCGATGAATGGGTTGCCGGGATAAAACATAATAATAATCCTATTGGAAAAGTAATGGATTTCAGAATTACAGGATTAAATCCCAATCCGTTTAATAATGTTCTGAAAATTGATATTGAACTAACTCGAAAAACGGGATATCGATTAGCCATATATGATCTTCACGGTAATAAAATAGAATTAATTGCGGATGCGAAAAAACGAAAGGGCGCTTATCAGTATCTCTGGAATGGAAAAGAACATTCGGCGGGGATTTATTTTGTATCGTTGATTAACACGGAGGGTTTGAAGGATGTAAGAAAAGTTGTTTTGTTGAAATAGCCTGCGGGTTATGGAGTGAGTAGGAAACGCAAGGCGGCATCATCCAGACTTGCGTCTGGCTGATGCAAGCTTCAGCACTCCGGAAAGAAAATGTCGGACAGGAGGATTGATAACGTCGATCTCAGTGTCCAACCTACTGAAAAATTAGTTTACCGTAACAAAAGAAAATTCATTAATTTAAATACTTTTAAAATTTTTAATTCATGAACTCATAACGCAGTTGGAGGCTCGCGAGTGGGCGGCGCGGAATCAGCGCGACGAAGGCGACAGTGAGAGCTCGCCACAGAGAACACGAAGACACAGAGTTGTAAAAAATGGATAAGCGCCGGTTTTTATGCCGGCGCTTTTTTATTTTTGGGCTGTTTTTCGTTTCCTGCGATTTTATCCGAATATTTCTCTTTTTCTGGTCGATAAGTCTGCGAACGCTTTTAATTGCGCTTATTAAATCTTACTTTTAGTCTTATTCTGATTTTTGCACTCCACAGATTAAAACTGCAGCCGCCTGCGGTTTGATTTGTGAAGAGGACGTCAAACAACAAGCTGCCATTTTTTATGGAAGTCATTTTATTTTTTATAGTTGCCGCGGTCATGCTTGCCTCCGGCATAATGGTCGTTACGCAGCGCAACCCGGTGATGTCGGTTGTCTTTTTGATAATCGCGTTTTTCAGCCTGGCGGTTTTATACATAATGTTAGGCGCACAGTTCATCGCCGTGATGCAGGTTATCGTTTACGCCGGCGCGATTATGGTTCTGTTCGTGTTCGTGGTTATGATGCTGAACCTCGGGGCTAAACAGAAATGGGAAGTTTCCAACGCTTTCAGGACCGGACTCGGTTTTGGAGTCGCCGGTTTAATTTTCGTTCTGGGCGTCTTAGCTATCGAAGGCGCGGATCAATCTATCGGAGCTATCGACAGCCGGACGGCTAAGGCGATGCTGAAGCAAGTGGACGATGGCAAGCCGCTGAACTCCGCCCAATCGGGATCGATTGTCGCCTGGTTTGCCGAAGGCGGCGCAGGCGTCGAGGTCATGCCCGATCACGGGATGGCTGCAACCGCGTCGGATTCTCTGGAGGCAATCGTTTCTTATTATAAGGATATGGGAACGGTCGAAGTTATCGGCGAAAACCTTTTCAGACGATACCTGATACCTTTCGAAGTCGCTTCCGTACTGCTGTTAGCCGCTATCATCGGCGTAGTCGGACTTGTCAAGAGAAAGCCGAATCCAACCGAAACCGCGGAGGGAGGCGCTGTAAAATGACGATACAATTAGATTGGTACCTGTGGCTGTCGGCGTTATTGTTTACTATCGGAGTCGCCGGAGTTCTCACCCGCCGCAATGCATTGATAATTTTTATGTCGGTAGAACTGATGCTGAATGCCGTAAATCTGACCTTCGTAGCCTACGGTCGCTATATTCCGAACATAGACGGGCAGATATTCGTCTTTTTCGTAATGGCGGTAGCCGCGGCTGAGGTAGCGGTCGGGCTGGCGATTATCGTTACGATATTCAAGCATAAAGAGAGCGTGGATATCGATAAGGTTAATCTGATGAAGTGGTAGGGAGAAGATTCGCTGCGGATTAAAGCGGATATTTTGGCAGTCCAAAAATTAAGAGGATAGATATGCAAGAATACAACGCGGTTTATGTTAACAATGGCGAATGGTGGATTGCTTGGGTTGAAGAGATTCCAGGCGCTAACACACAGGGAAAAACTCTTGAAGAAGCTAAGGAAAACCTGCGTGATGCGGTTAGTCTGATTTTAGAATCTAACCGGGAAATTCAGGAAAAAAGAATCGCAAATAAGGCGGTTGTTAGAGAACAGTTAACTATCGCTTAAGCGCTTTGAAGAGATACAAACTAATAAAACACCTGAAAAAACATGGATGCAGGCAATTTAAAGAAGGCTCAAAACATACAATATACTGGGATCCCAAAACGTACCGCACATCTGCGATTTCAAGACATGTAGAAATCGACGATATAATTGCCGAGAAGATTTGTAAAGACCTTGGCGTTACAAGCATAAAAAGAAAATAGGATTTCTTAGTTCCATGTTTTTGGAAATACATAACTAAGTCAAATGTCCAATTATTTATACCTGATACCCCTGTTTCCGTTTTTCGGGTTTCTGATCAACGGGCTGTGGGGCAAGAAACTTGGCGAGAAGCCTGCAGGCATAATCGGGTCGCTGATGATCGGCGTTTCGTTTGCGCTGTCGCTGATGGCGTTTTTCGAGCTGATGGGGCATGACGCTCATCATCGAGTGATCGAGGTCGAATATTTTAGCTGGCTGGCTGCGGGCAAGCTCGAAATACCGTTCGGGATCTTGCTGGATCAGTTATCGGCGGTTATGATTTTAGTCGTGACCGGCGTTTCGTTCCTGATCCATATTTATTCCATCGGCTATATGCACGGCGATAAGAGCGTTTCGCGGTATTTCAGCTATCTGAACCTGTTCGTGTTTTTTATGCTGCTGCTGGTTCTGGGCAACTCCTACCCGATAATGTTCATCGGCTGGGAGGGCGTCGGACTGTGCAGCTATCTGCTGATCGGGTTCTGGTTTACCGACGACCAAAAAGCGACCGCCGGCAAGAAAGCGTTTATCGTCAACCGGATCGGCGACTTCGGATTTCTGATCGGGATGTTTCTGATTTTCGCGCATTTCGGGACGTTGACGTTCAGCGGAGTGGCGAATCATGAGATGTTCAACGCGATTCCGACGTTCATCTTTACCTGGATTACGATAACCATGTTTATCGGCGCGACGGGCAAGTCGGCGCAGATTCCGCTGTATGTCTGGCTCCCGGACGCCATGGCGGGTCCGACTCCGGTTTCCGCGTTAATCCACGCGGCGACAATGGTTACCGCCGGCGTCTATATGGTTGCGCGGAATTCGTTCCTTTACGCGATGGCTCCGGTTTCGATGAGCATTGTCGCTTATGTCGGAGTGATTACGGCTCTATTCGCGGCGACAATTGCGCTGACTCAGAATGACATTAAAAAAGTTTTAGCTTATTCAACCGTTTCGCAATTAGGCTATATGTTCGTCGGGGTGGGAGTGGGAGCCTATGCGGCGGGCATTTCCCATCTGGTGACTCACGCGTTTTTCAAGGCGCTCCTCTTTCTCGGATCCGGTTCGGTCATTCACGCCGTGCAGCACGCTCATGATCATGACGGCTACAAGGGAGATCCGCAGGACATAAGATATATGGGAGGGCTGCGGAAAAAAATGCCCACGACTTACTGGACGTTCCTGGTCGCGTGTCTTGCAATTGCCGGGATACCGGGATTCTCGGGCTTTTTCAGCAAGGATGAAATCATTTGGAAGGCGTTTGCGAACGGCTACGCTCCAGTGGGCGTCATCGCGATGGTTGCGGCGGCTTTGACGGCGTTTTACATGTTCCGTCTCTTGTACATGACCTTCCATGGCGAATGGCGCGGCAGGAAGAAACAGGAAGACCACCTGCATGAATCTCCAGCCGTTATGACCATGCCGCTGGCAATTTTAGGCGTGCTGTCGATAATCGGCGGCTGGATAATGATTCCGAAGATTTTGGGCGGCGGCATGCAGTTCGAGCATTGGCTGCATCCGGTTTTCGAGTTTGCGCACGAGCAGATGTTAGAACATGGTCATCCTTCGCACGCAGCCGAATATCTCGCAATGGGAGTTTCGGTTCTGCTCGCTATCGGCGGTATTTTATTAGCCCGAGCCTGGTACATAAAGAATCCGGATATTCCGAAACGTCTGGCTAATAGAACGAAAGCGGCTTACAACCTGTTGCTGAATAAATACTATGTCGATGAGATTTATGATTTTGCGATTGTTCAAACCATCTTGGGAATTGGAGATGGACTTTGGAGATATTTCGACGTTATCGTCGTCGATGGCATTGTCAATGGAGTGGCGAAAGTTACCGACTGGATCGGTTCAGGCGTTAGAAGAGTACAAACCGGTTTAATCGCCAATTACGCCCTGATGATGGCTGCCGGAATCGTACTTGTGATCGGGTATATTCTTTTAAAATAGAGAAGCGCTTTCGCTTAAGGACAACCTAAGGAAACCGGGGATTGCGAAAACGGCTGTAAGCCATGAATCCAAAATTAATCCAATTCCCGGTTTTCGAATCTTTACATAAGCGTTTACAAAGTAATGCATTTGCACTGAAGGAATGAATCGGAAAAGGTAAGATGGATATTTACATTTTAAAAAATTTCACTTTGAAGGAAGTTTATTTCGGCTTAACGGAAGACAATCCGAGGGACGCCGTGCAGAAACATAAATCGGATCCGGAAAGCCCGGTGGGACACTGGAATTTCGAACAGGAAGAGATTAAGTGGGGGAAGGTCGAACAGGATATCTCCGAACAGTTCGCGCAGGCTTATGTTCAAGCGCTGCGGCGGGAGCCTCAGGATGAGGGCTGGATCATCGTGATGGGAATGGATTAGGCTCCATTTTATGGTTAATAAGGCTGTTGTTCTTGCGGCAGGCTGCGGCAAGAGGTTAAAACCGATTTCGGATCATATCCCGAAACCGCTCTTTCCGATAGCCAATGAGCCGTCGATAGGTTTGATTGTTAACCGGTTGAAGAGTTTTGGCGTGAAAAGTTTTTACTTTAACCTGTTCCACCTTGCCGATAAAATTGACCGCTTTCTCGCCGGTCAAAATGAGTTTGAGAAAACCATTGAGTTCGAGCGAGTTTTGCGAGATACCGGCGGCGGGATAAGTAATTTTCAGGATGATCTGCAGGACGAATGCTTTATCGTTTTTAACAGCGACGTTTACACAGAAGAAGATCTTGGCAAAATAATCGATTCGCACGTCGAAGCCGGCGCTCTGGTTACGATGATGGTCGCCGATTATCCTGAGATAAATTCAATAACGGTCGATAGCGGCAGAATTCTGTTTCTGCAATCGGACTCCGGCAATTATACGTATTGCGGCGTGGCTGTATTTTCACCGGAGATTTGGAACTATATGCCGGCAGAGATGACTTTTTCAATCGTACCGGTTATTCAAAAAGCCATTAATCACGGCGAAAACGTTCAGGCGTTTATATCGGAAAAATACTGGAGCGATTTCGGAACGCTTCCGAAATATCTGGAATTGCATCGATATTTGCACAGTTTGAAGAAAAATGCAATAGATTCGACTACAGTCTTAGAAGGCAATGAGTTGCAGGGATTTAATTTCATCGGCGAAAAATCGCTGGTTACAAACTGCAGGCTTGAAAACTGCGTTGTTTTTCCGAATTCACAACTGGTCGATCGTTCTTTGAAAAACTGCGTCGTCTATCCGCAAGGGATAGTCGAACTCTAAATGAATTCAGCGCAAATCGCGTGGGTAAGAAGCAGGTTCGCGTTTGAGTCCTATGAAAAAATGCCGGTCTATGGATCGAGGAGGTCTTTTTACCGCTTGAAGCGCGGAAATGAATCGCTAATCGCGATAACGGACGACAATCACGAACAATTTAACAGTTATCTGAATTGCCGTCGCATATTTCAAAAGCTCAATGTGAATGTACCGTTCATCTTTGATTTTTTTGAGGATCTGGATATTATTCTGGCTGAAGATTTGGGCGAGGATTTATTGGAGGATATAATTAATGCAAGTGAGAACAAGTGGAACTATTATAAGAAAGTAATCGACGCGCTAATCGAGTGGCAGCAAAACTACGATGAATATCCAAACGTGAGCGGAAGCGTTATGCTGCCCGAATATACAGTAGAGTTTGCTCGAAACGACACTCGACTGTTTACTGCGCGATATTTAAAAGGTTATCTGGATTTAGCCGAAAGCGAATACAAGGATTTGTATCCAAGGTTCGACGAGTTAGCTGAAAGCGCCGCTGCGATTACAAAGACTCTGATGCACCGCGACTTCCAGACGCGAAACATGCTGTGGAGATATGATGAACCGCATTTCGTCGATTTCCAGGCGGCGATGATCGGACCTTATACGTACGACATAGCCTCGCTGGTTTTCGACAACCATGTGGATTTGGAAAGAGATTTAAAAGAAAAAATGATCGATTATTTTTTCAGTTTTTATCCCGAGCAAGACAGGAGCGATTTGTACCCGGCGGCAGTCCAGAGGACGCTGCAGGCGATCGGGACGTATGCGTTTTTAAGCAGGGAACGCGGATCGACGAGGTATGAGAGGTTTATTCCGGTGGGACTTAGGCATTTGGAAGAAATTGGAACGATGAGCGGGGATGAAAGAATGCGGCGGTTAATTGCTAAATTGTTAAATTGTTAAATTGTTAAATTGTTTAAAGATTTGGGAATGGTTGGGATCGCTAAAATAGGAATTGCGGGTTTTAAGTCGATAAAGGACTCAAGTTTTGAATTAAGTCCGTTGAATGTGCTTATTGGCGCTAATGGAGCCGGAAAGTCTAATTTTATTTCAGTTTTAGAAGTTTTAAGACATTTATCGATTAAACGGTTGCAGTTTTATATTAATTATTCCGGCGGCGCGGAAGCCATCTTGCATTATGGCGGCAAGAAAACAAACAAATGCAGCATAGAGGTTGAATTAAAATCAGAAATCGATTGCGTTCATTATAATATCTGTTTATCAAATGCGACGCCGGATAAGCTATTGGTTGAAAGTGAAAAATTCAGCTATGTATCGGAAAGCAAAAAAAATAATGACGAAACCATAAAAAAAATGGAGGATGTTAACGGGAAAGAATCGTCTTTGCTGAACATAAACGAACCCGAAAGCCATTTGACGCAAAAGATTTCAATGTTCCGGAAGTTTTTAAAAAACATACAGGTTTTTCAATTTAACGATACTTCCGATACTGCGCGAATAAGAAAAAATGCAGAAATATTTAGAACGGACGAATTAGAGCGCGACGCCGGCAATCTTGCAGCCGTGCTTTACGTCCTGGAAGAACATAAAAAAGAGTATTATGATCGCATAGTTTCGTCGATTAGATTAGCGGCGCCGCATTTTGACGATTTTGCGCTTGAACCGAGTAAGTATAACTCGAAATATATAATGCTTAATTGGCGCGAGCGGGGTTCGTCGTATTTATTCGGACCGCATCAAATATCGGATGGATTGTTGCGGTTTATGGCGCTAACGACTTTATTAAAATTGCCGGACGAGGTTATGCCAAGCGTGATTGTCATAGACGAACCGGAATTAGGTCTGCATCCGTGGGCGGTGAATATCTTGGGGGGTATGATCAAAAAGGCGTCAAAGCATTGTCAGGTAATAGTTGCAACACAGTCGATAAATTTAGTCGATCAGTTTATGCCGGAAGATATTGTTATCGTTAACCGTAAAAAAGGCATAACCGAATTTTCGAGATTGAATGAAACGGAATTGAATGAATGGCTCGAGGAATATTCTTTAAGCGAGTTATGGGAAAAGAACGTACTGGGCGGTGAGCCCGAGCGATGATTCGGTTGCATTTCATCGTTGAAGGGCAAACGGAAAAAGCCTTTGTGAAAGATGTAGCTATACCGCATTTGAATCGATTCGATATCTTTGCCGATGTTCGGTGTGTTGAGACAAGTCAAACGCCATATCGAAGGTACAAAGGCGGAATGAGAAATTATTTAAAGGCAAAAATCGATATTCAACAGTGGATGAAAAGCGACCAACGCAAGGAATCTTATTTTACAACCATGTTCGATTTATTCCGGCTGCCGGGTAATTTCCCAAATTATGAAATGAGCAAAGAAGTTAAGGACATTTATCAAAAGGTAACGCTAATCGAAAAAGGGCTAACAGAAGATATTAGACATCCTGAGGATCGATTTATACCTTATATTCAGGTTTATGAGTTTGAAACGATACTCTTCTCAGAACCTGAAAGGTTTGAATATTTATTTCCGAACAGAAAAAAGAGCATCGAAAAACTTGTAGATATTAGAAGAAGGTTTAAAAATCCTGAGTTGATCGATGATGACAATCCACCATCGAAGAGAATTCTTTCGTTATGCAGAGATTACGCCAAAGTCGATGATGGACCTGTACTGGCAGAAGAAATCGGGATGGAGACGATACGTAAAAATTGTAAACACTTTAGCGAGTGGATTACAAAGTTAGAAAACTTAAGTAAGAAAATTTGAACGTGGTTGTAAAACCATAAATATTCATTTAAATGGACTTTCTGACACTAACAATATTTCTGCCTCTTGCCGGCGCGCTGATAATTATGCTGTTGAAGCATACAGCCGGTGGGGCGATTAAAGCGGTTGCACTGATTACGTCGGTCGTTACGTTCGGCGTGTCATTGCCGCTGTTTTTTCAGTTTGATCCGGGCAAGGGAGTTTATGCAGCCGGTCTTGGAGATTTAATCCAGTTTGAAACGAAAGTTCCCTGGATCGAGACGCTGCATATAAACTACCATATTGGGCTCGACGGTATTTCGCTGCTGCTGGTGATGCTGACGACCTTTATCACGCCGCTGTGCGTCTGGGGTTCGTTTTCAGCGATTAAACAGCGGGTAAAGGGATATTTCCTTTCGTTCCTGTTGTTGGAAACCGGCATGTTGGGCGTTTTCGCGTCGCTCGATTTGGTTTTGTTCTACGTCTTCTGGGAAGCGATGCTGATACCGATGTATCTGCTGATCGGAGTCTGGGGCGGACAGAACCGGATCTATGCTGCGGTGAAGTTTATTCTCTATACTCTGATCGGTTCGCTGTTGATGCTCGTCGGCGTCCTGTGGATATATTTCAACGCGCAGACCGGAACCGGAGCGAGAGTTTACTTCGATCTTGTCGCTTTGTCTCACAGCAACTTACCGGTGCAGGCGCAGTTGTATCTCTTCGGAGCGTTCGCGCTGGCGTTTGCGATCAAAGTGCCGATGTTCCCGTTCCATACCTGGCTTCCGGACGCGCACGTCGAAGCGCCGACCGCCGGCTCGATCATCCTTGCCGGAATCTTGCTGAAAATGGGAACCTACGGCTTTGTCCGGTTCTGCATTCCATTGTTTCCCGAGGCAGCCAAAGAATACGCCGGGTTGATCGCCATTCTGGCGATCATCGGCATTATCTACGGCGCGCTGGTTTCGATGATGCAGACCGATATGAAAAAGCTGGTCGCTTATTCATCCGTCAGCCACCTGGGATTTGTGATGTTGGGCTTGTTCGCGTTTAACATGCAGGGGCTGCAGGGCGGAACGATTCAGATGATCAACCATGGGCTTTCGACCGGAGCGTTGTTCTTCCTGGTCGGCGTTATCTATGAGAGGCGGCATACGCGGCTTATCGCCGAATACGGCGGAATCGCCAAGGTTATGCCGAAGTACGCGGCTTTCTTTATGATCGTGGCGTTGTCTTCGATCGGACTGCCCGGATTGAACGGATTTATCGGCGAATTTTTGGTGCTGTTAGGTTCTTTCAAGGCGAACGTTTACCATGGCGTCTTTGCCGCGTCGGGCGTCATTTTCGCGGCGGTCTATCTGCTGTGGATGTATCAGCGCGTCTTTTTCGGCGAGATTAAACATGACGCTAACAAGAAACTGAACGACTTGACCGGTTCCGAATTTGCGATTTTGTCGATTTTCTTGATTTTTATCGTCTGGATAGGCGTACATCCGAACACGTTTTTATCGTTGACTGAAAACTCGCTGCAGATGGTTTTGACCAGATTGGGAATGTAAAAGATTGTTCCGATATGCCCCGCAGGATAGCCTGCGGTAATAAAGAAAACAATTCAGCAAACACACAGATTGGAAATGTCATTTAACTTAGCTGATTTAACAGCCGTACTGCCTGAAATTATTATTCTGGCGCTGGCTTTAGTTATTATCCTTGTCGAGGTTTCCATAACCCGCAACAAGGGAACGCTGCAATTAATCGCCTCGATCGGAGTTCTAATTGCCATAGCGGTTGCAGCGCTTATAAAACCTCCGTCCGGTTTGGTTTTCAATGGTATGATAGCGAGCGATCTGTTTGCCGTATATATAAAAATACTGTTGTTAGGCGTTACGTTTCTCGTCGTCCTGATATCGCGCGATTACATTAAAGATCTGAACTTCAGGCATGGCGAGTATTACGCCATGATTTTACTGACGACTGTCGGAATGATGATCTTAGCCGCTTCGACTAATTTGATAACGCTTTTCTTAGGCGTCGAAACGATGTCGATTGCGCTTTACGTATTGGCTGGATTCAGATGGGAAAGAGAGAGATCGACGGAAGCGGCATTAAAGTATTTACTGCTTGGCGCATTCTCAACTGGATTTCTGCTTTATGGTATTGCTTTGATATATGGCGCTACGAACGGAATGATAGGCTATTACGAAATCGGCAAAGCGATTTCTAATATGGACATAGCAGAAACCAAACCTCTGCATTTATATGCCGGAATCGGTCTGGTTATGATCGGTATGTTGTTTAAAGTAGCTGCTGTTCCATTTCACTTTTGGTCGCCGGATGTATATCAGGGAGCGCCGACCTCTATTACCGCTTTTATGTCAACCGGACCTAAAGCTGCGGCATTTATTGCATTTCTAAAACTGTTTGGCTGGGCGCTTCCCGACTTGTCCATTGTTTGGCAGCCCGCCTTGGGAATCATTGCGGCGATTACAATGATCGCCGGCAATCTGATTGCGCTTGCTCAGCGCGATATTAAACGAATGTTAGCCTACTCAAGCGTTTCTCATGCCGGGTACCTATTACTGGGCGTACTTGCTGCCGGAAACGTGGATGTTCGCACTGAAGCCGCTTCAGGGATTTTCTTTTATCTGGTCGCCTATTATTTAATGAATCTGGGAGCGTTTACAGTCGCAATTTTAATCAACCGCGCCCGGAAGAATGGCGATTATCAGATAGACGATTACAAAGGCTTAGCCGCTTCGCACCCATGGCTCTCGACGATGATGGCTGTATTTATGATTTCACTTACCGGAATTCCGCCTACGGCTGGTTTCTTTGGCAAGCTGTACGTTTTCTCTGCGGCTGTGAATGCTGGATTTGTGACTTTAGTCGTAATCGGAGTATTGGCAAGCGTCGTTTCCGCTTACTATTATTTGCGGATAGTGGTATTCATGTTCATGCAAAAAGCCGAAGCAGACGCGGATCCGAAGGTTAGAGTTGCGCCGGAGTTTGCTTTCGTAATCGGTATTTGTGCGATAATTATCCTGTTACTGGGAATACTGCCCGGGAGACTGATGCAGAAAGCGAACCAGGGAGCGGAAAGTATTGTCGTACATCCGGAAAAACCGGCGATTGCATCGACGATCGATTCTTCGAGGGATAATTAATTGGGTGAGTAGGTTAAAGTAAATAATACAGAAGAACGCCCTATGAATAAAATTCTCAAAACATGTTTAATTAGTAAATACTATTTTTCAGATACTATTGTAATCATTGGTTTGCTTGTATTGCTGATATTTGCAATACAGTCGCCGCTGATAGCGGAATCGAATCACCATGGTTCTGATACAAACCACAGCGCGGAAACTGAACATGCCGAAAACCAAGAGCATTCCGCTGATGCACATGGTTTTCACGAAGCGGCAAAGAAAATGTCTAAGGAGCTGCCTCTCTGGTCGGGATTGCCGTTTGTAGGAATTCTACTGTCAATAGCTCTTTTCCCGCTGTTTGCCGGTCATTTCTGGCATAAACACTTTGCCAAAGTTTCGCTGTTATGGGCTCTGGTTTTTGCGATACCGTTCCTGTTCGTGTACAAGAGTCTCGCTTTATATGAAATAATACATATTTATTTGGTCGATTATATTCCTTTTATTATACTTCTGTGGGGGCTATACACGGTTTCCGGAGGGATTTTGCTGCGCGGCAAGCTTGTCGGCACGCCTTTTGTCAATTTGATTCTGATTTTTATCGGAACAATGCTGGCGAGCTGGATGGGAACGACCGGCGCTGCGATGGTGATGATCAAGCCCGTTATCCGCGCCAATGCAATGCGTAAAAATAAGACGCATATCGTAATTTTCTTTATCTTCCTCGTCGCCAATATCGGCGGTTCACTCACTCCGCTGGGCGATCCCCCGCTTTTTCTTGGTTTCCTGCACGGAGTGCCTTTTTTCTGGACATTTACCCATCTAATGCCTCATTTTGCCTTTACCGCATCTATACTTTTGGTAATTTTCTTCCTTTTCGATATGTATATGTATAGGCGCGAAAACATACAATTGGATATGTCGCAGAAAACGCCGATCAAGCTTGAAGGCGCGCACAATTTTATCTTTTTAGCCGGTATTTTAGGATTTGTGCTGCTTTCGGGAATTTGGAAACCGGGGCATCTTCTCGTTTACGGCGTACATTGGAAATTCCAGAATATTGCGCGGGATTTGGGCATTATCGGGATGGGAATCCTTTCGCTAATCCTGACAAGTAAAAAAATCAGGACTGACAACGAGTTTACCTGGTTCCCCATCAAAGAAGTCGCTTATTTATTCGCCGGGATTTTCGCTGCGATTATTCCGATGCTGGCTATGCTGCGCGCCGGTTCCGAAGGATCATTGGCTTTCATTATCGATAAAGTCAACGAACCGTATCATTATTTCTGGATCACCGGCATCTTGTCCAGTTTCCTCGATAACGCGCCAACCTATTTAACGTTTTTTAATTTAGCTTTAGGAAGGTTGGGACTGACCGAACCACAGGCGACCCAGATACTGCTGCAGGGAGGCGAACACGTTTTCATTGTCGATCTGATTGCGATTTCCGCCGGCGCGGTATTTTTCGGAGCCTTTACTTATATCGGCAACGCGCCGAATTTTATGGTCAGATCGATTGCCGTAACCTCCGGCGTTAAAATGCCCAGTTTCTTCGGATTCATGGTCTGGTCGGCCGCGATTCTGTTTCCGGTTTTCTTTTTAGTAACTTTAGTGTTTTTACTCTAACTTTAAATCAGGATATAAATTATAATGACGATAGAACAAGCCATAATTTCCGCATTGGATTACGAGCATCGCGTTCGCGATCATTACGCCCGATCCGCAGAACGTACCCAAGATCCATTAGCGAACAGGATTTTCGCCCGCTTTGCAATCGAAGAGCAGCGGCACATCGACTATTTGAAGGCGCAGTTGCTTGTTTGGCGAAATTCAAATAAGATCGACCTCGAGTTAAACCTGATTACGCCGGATGAGAACTGGATTACCGAAGGCAAGCGGAAAATATCCAAAGTTGATTTAAAAAGCGAAGCTTCTGATTTGCTGGACATTATGAAGAAAGCGTTAATACTGGAGCGGGAAGTCTCCGATCATTTTTTAAGTCTTTCGGAAAAACTGGATGGCGACGCTCGGAAAATGTTCGAGAGATTTGTGAAAATTGAAGAAATGCATTGTAAACTAATCGAATTAGAGGTAAACGAACTCGAATCCAATGAACAACTGCTTGATATTGAAGCAAATGACAATTAGGTAGATGCTTTTTAAATACATAATCGCTTGGTTCCCGATGATAATCCTGGCGATTATTAACGCAGGATTCAGGGAAAAAGTTTTAAGTAAATTTGCTGACGACCTCTCCGCCCATCAGATTTCCACTGTTACTTTAATCATTTTAATTACGCTTTATGTAGGATTGCTTACTAAAAAATTGAAGTTGGAATCAAAATCTCAAGCTGTTCAGATCGGCGGCGTATGGGTTGCTATGGTAATCGCTTTCGAGTTTCTGTTCGGGCATTATGTCATGGGCAATCCGTGGAGCAAATTGCTGCATGATTACAATCTGATTGCGGGGCGCATCTGGATTCTGATACCATTGTGGATGGGTTCTGCGCCTTACATGTTTTATCGGTTTAGAAAATTATGAGAGCTTGCGGGGACCCTTCTTAAAAAAAACGCCGGCGTCAAGCCGGCGCTTTTTCCAACATTCTCACTTTCTTACTTTCTTACTTTCTCACTTAACCAAAGCCACTTTCATCGAAACCGCCCGATCTTGCGCCTCCAGCCGGCAGACATACAGCCCCGCCGGAACGTCCACCGGATTCCAGGCTATCGAGTGATTCCCCGCACCCTGAACGCCGTCCTTCAGCACAGCCACTTCGCGCCCGGTCAGGTCAAGGATGATCAGTTTGACCTCGCCGGCGACGGACAGGTTGTAGCTAATCCGGGTGTGGTTGTTGAACGGGTTGGGATAGCATT
>CAZWOY010000044.1:0-14995 GCA_964635255.1 uncultured bacterium | reverse complement strand
GCCCTCGTCTGCAAGCTCTCGAACTCCATTCGCGTTCAGCCTGGCAGGCAGGAATAACTAAACCCAGTGGGCTGGACATTCCTGTCCGACATACCGGTTGAGCGCATTTATTCCGGCGCGGCGGACTGTGTAATCTGTCAGGCGAGGACGCCTGACAGGCGCACACTACGTCGCGAGAGCTTGCAGACGCCCTCGTCTGCAAGCTCTCGAACTCCATTCGCGTTCAGCCTGGCAGGCAGGAATGGATGCATCAGGGAACAGCATGTCGAACAAGAGTGTTCGAACTACTTTTCTACCAGCTCTAAGGTATCCCTTGCAATTACAAGCTCTTCGTTCGTCGGGATCACCATCGCTTTTACTTTGCCGTCTTTGTCGATGAATCTCTCCCGCCGGCCCTTTTCCCGATTCTTTTCAATATCGAGTTCAATTCCTAAAAATTCAAGTTCTTCGAGAGATCTGCGTCTTGTTTCACTGGAATTCTCACCGATTCCGCCCGTGAAAACGACGCCGTCGATTCCGCCCATAGCCGATGCGTAAGCGCCGATGTACTTTTTCACACGGTAGCAGAACATGTCGAGCGCTGTTTCCGCCCGGCTGTTGCCGGCTAAGGCTTCCGATTCGATCTCGCGCATATCGTTGGATACGCCGGAAATTCCCTGCAGACCTGAATGTTTGTTTATCAGGTTGTTCGCTTCGGATATGCCCAAACCTTCGCGTCCCATGACATACAGCAGCGCCGCCGGATCCATGTCTCCCGCCCGGGTTCCCATCATCAGTCCTTCGGTAGGCGTGAATCCCATCGACGTGTCGATGGAAACTCCGCCTTTAACGGCAGCCATACTGCAGCCGTTGCCCAAATGGCACGTAACGAGATTTATGTCTTTCAAATGCCGTTTCATCATAACGGCGGCCCGTTCGGCTACAAATCTGTGCGAAGTCCCGTGAAATCCGTATCTTCTGAGCGAATAACGCTTGTAAAGCACATACGGCAGCGCATATAGATACGCATGATCCGGCATTTTAGTGTGAAACGAGGTATCGAAAACCGCCACTTGCGGAGCTTTATCAAGATGCGCCTTGCAGGCGTTGACGCCTTTCATATTGTGCGGATTATGCAAAGGCGCCAGTTCGATGCAGTCCCTCAACTGGTTCATTACCGCCGAATCGATCAAAACCGATCCAGTGAATTTCTCCCCGCCGTGAACTACCCGGTGTCCTACAGCATTAATCTCGGTATAATCTTCGATCACGCCAAATTCCTGATCGACCAGAATACTAAGAATCGCTTCGATAGCGCCGGTATGATCGACCACTTCCAATGCGCTCTTCGTATGCTCCCCATCGTGTCGGTCGTGTTTGAGCATGGCGCTCGACGTTCCAATTCGCTCTACAAGCCCCCAAGCCAGGCACTTCTCACCATCCATCTCAAACAATCGATACTTAACCGAACTGGAACCGCAATTTAAGACTAAAATTATCATTTAGGTATCCTTATTAAACTTTCTGGAAAAAAGAATCATAGAATAATCCGTTGAGCCCCCGCTTCAGCGCTTACTGAGCGCCGGATGCGCGCTGAAGCGCGCACTCAATGGGATTAATCCGGCTCTTTCATGTTCCGTACACTGTCATTCCCAACCACACCGCAACGCCAATTCAAAATTACATAATTACATAATTACATAATTACATAATTACAAAATCACAATCCGCCCTTCTTCCATCTGCAAAATATCATTCGCGACGTCCTCGATCAAATCCAAATCATGAGTTATCCAGCAAACTCCTTTTCCTTGACCGGCTAAATTTTCCGCCATCATTATTACTGCCAGACAACCGTTATAATCGAGTCCTGCGGTCGGTTCGTCGAAGACGTACCAGTCGCAATCCATAGCGATCACACTCGCAAGGGCGACTCGTCTTTTTTCGCCGCCGGACAGCGCTAATGGGTTTTTCAGCAGCGCTTCCTCCGGCTTTAAGCCGGTTAATTTCAGCGCCCAGTCGATTCTTTCAGCCAGCCGGCTTCCGTTTAGGCCCTGGTTTCTGGGAGCAAATCCGACTTCTTCCTCGACGGTCGCGGCGAAGATCTGAACCTCCGGATGCGCGCAGCTCCAGCCGATCTGCTTCAGGCGTTGTTTCGGCGGGGCTTTTTCAAACTCCCCGCTATTGCGGATTATGCCGATCTCACCCGACTGCGGTTCTAAGAATCCCTTAAGAATTTTCCCAAGCGTCGTTTTACCCGAAGCAGACGCTCCGGTAACGGCTGTGATTTTCCCCGCTTCGAGAGAACAGGTTGCCGACTTTATCGCATCGGTCTTTGCGTTCGGATATCGAAAACTGATATCTGCCAGATGGAGAACGGACAATTAGCTTCTATACCTTGCCATAATTTAACTAAACATTTTCAGCGGCGCAATTCCCGCTTCTTTCAAACGGTCGCTTTCTAAAATTCGAATGGGCGACCCGGAACTCGCAATTTTTCCATTCTGTAAAATCCAAATTTCATCAGACGATTGGGCGTCCTGCGCTCGCGTCGAAATCCAGAGAATTCCCATCCGTTCCTTCAAGTCTATTATCAGTTCACCGATGCGGTTCTGCCAATAATTATCCAAAAACGCCGCCGGTTCGTCTAAGATTAAAAAATCAGGATCCATAATTATTATCGAACCCAAAGCCACAAGCTGTTTCTCGCCATCGCTGAGGTTTTCCGGCGGCGTCTTTCGCTTCTTTTGCAGTCCGAAAAGATCCAATAGTTCATCGACCTTCCGGCGCATAAGGTCTCTTTCCACTCCCAGATTTTCCAACCCCCAAGCCAATTCCGTCTCAACCGAACCGGTAACAAGCTGTTCATCGGGATTCTGAAGAACCAGCCCAATTCCATTCCAGGAATTTTCCTCCTCGGCTGTTTGCAGGGGGGGATCAGTGGGGGACGGAGCTTCCCCCGAATCCGGCTCCAATATCCCGCAAAAAACCTTAGCCAGCGTACTTTTCCCGCTGCCATTAGCGCCCAGCAGCGTTATTAATCTGCCGGTTTCCAGTTTGCAGGAAATATTTTTTAAGATCCTGGTTTTGGAATTTGGGTATTGGTAGGATATGTTATTCAGTTCGAGAATATTCACTATATTCCATTTGCATTCCTCGGCAACGGCAGGCAATTTTCGTCGAAACATTCCAAGGCAGTTCCCGGAAACGCTCGACTCAATCTACGCAGCATATCGACGTCGTCTTTAAATACGGTCATCCAGATCGACCAGTGACCGGATGCTAACGCCGTTTCGACTATTTGCTCTTTAATTCTATCATTTTCTTCATCGTCAGATAATCGCAATTTGCTATGTTTTGCATATTTCCAAGCCGTTTTTCTCGAGTCCCAGCGATCTGTCGATAAATCCGGTCTTGTATCGGGCGTCGCATCGAGATTAAACAGTTTCAGCGTGCGTTCGGCTCTTGCTTGCATTGCCTGAGGCAATTCACCATTTACATCAATTATTATATCTTCCTTGTAAGCGAACGCGCGAAATGTATTATCGATGTGCGGGAAAAAATAGTTCTCTAAGGCAATGTCTTTATCGCTTTTTGATGGATTGCATGAGGCGCAGCATAAGAGAAAATTATCCCAATCATTGGTTAATTGCGGATTTCTATCAGGCGCTTTGGGTTTAACATGTTCAACATGAATCGCAATTGGAACCCGCGCTTCGCAGTAAGAACAATATTTGCCAAGTCGTCTTTTTAACTCGGGAGATGCGTCTTGATATTTCTTGAAAACTAAATAATTGCCTTTGCTGTCTTTTGGGCGTCCGCCTTTAATAACAGGTCTCATTTCTTGCCGTCTCCGTCCAAACCCGCTGCAATGCGTTCCATTTGCAGAAAGGAGTAAAAGGCGGAATCATCGCTGTAAATTACCATTAAGTCATCGAGTTTATGCTTTATCTTTTCTTTTTCCTTCTCATCGGCTTTCTCGCCCTGTTTCAGCAATGTATAATACATTTTGGCTGTTTCTATCATTTCTTTACGCTTCGGGTGCAATTGCGGCAGTTCGATCCCCTGAACTTCCTCGACGATCTCTTCAATGCTTTTATCCACTCGATTAGGCATGTTGATATCATCGAGGTTAATTATTTCATCTCTTTTCAGAGACTGAATAATAAAGGGCGAGTGCGTCGTAACAACAAACTGTATATTGGGAAAGGCGCGTTTTAGGCTATCGACGACGGTGAGCTGCCATCTGGGATGCAGATGTAAATCGATTTCATCGATGAGAACCATGCCGGACGTCTTCAACGGCGCTTCTTCGCCAAGATGAGGATTCAAGACGGCGCAGCGGTAGGCGACGTCGGCGACCATGGCTAACATGTTGCGATAGCCGTCGCTAAGAAAGCTAAACGGCAACTTAAAATCATCGTTTAATTGTACAACTAACTCCTCTCTATCTATGGAATAATCAATGCTCTTACAATTTGGAATGCAGTAAATGATCGATTTTTTTACAGCTTCCAGACTGCCAATTATTGAATCTTCTTTAACTGACTTATAGTCCATTCTTTTATACCAAGCCACCATATTGCGGTCATCTGATCTTGGATTTAAGCAATTATTGTAACCTTGATTTCGATTTGGTTTCTCTTTCTTAAAAGTGGCTCCACCTCTAATTTTTCCCCATAACCTTCCAGTTCCATAATAACTAATGCAAGGCAATGAAAATCTGTTGTCCAAATTGATTTGTCTCTGCATTTTGTTAGCGTATTCGATTAATTCAAATGCTTTTTTTCTTGTCGTTCGCCCTTTGCTTGTATTAATCGATCTTTCCCAAGCTATGTAGTTATTCCTAAAAAAAAGAGATGAAGGATAATTATATTTGAATAAATCGCTATTTAAATCAGATTCTGATATTTTCACATCGTCTCGATTCATTGTTTTTGGCGTCTCGCCGTCTAAACCATAAAAAACGGTTCCTATTCCAACAGCCAATGCATCCAAAATCGCCGTCTTCCCCGACCCATTGCCCCCCACGAGAACATTAAAACCTTCGTTGAATTCAATCGTTTTGTCCTCAAAACATCGAAAGTTCTGCATCCGCATTTCGATAATTTTCATGGCGCTAACCTCCAATTAACAATCCAACCCGGAATGCAGTCGCTTCCGGGCTGCTTGGCTGTACGTCTCTTTTTACAAAATAAGCGATACAAATCACATCACAACACATAAAATGACTTATAATTCTTATTACATAGTTTTTTTCAAAGTGAGATTTACACGTTTCGATAGGCAAAAAGATTTTGTATGTTAAATATAGCTTCGAGTTTGCAGGAAACAACTTTCAGTAAGGCGTTATTATGAAATCACCACTGTGGTTTAGTTTGATTATTTTTGCGGCGGCGGTTCCGGCCGCCGCGCAGATTGCGATAGGACCGGACGACGTCCCGATGGCGCCGGGGACGGAATTTTTCTTTTATTCCGCCTATCACGAGGATGGAATAGAGGTCGATTTAGGCGAAGCCGGAGCTGACCGGCATTGGGATTTTACCAATCTTATTCTGCCGAGCGTCGATGAGGACGAACTGATCGATCCCGATGACGCCAATATGGCCGACGAGTTCGAAGACGCCAATCGGGTGATGCGTTCGATGGACAGCGGCGTCGGAATCGATATCGACAATGGCTTTCGCTATGAATCCCTAACCGATGACGGCTGGAATCTGCTGGGAGTCGAGTTCCCGGAGGATATGGACTGGGATCTGCCTATCGAAATGGATCATCTGGAATTAGCCGATCCTGTTCCGTTGCTGCCAATGCCCGCCGAGTTTGGCGCTGAGTGGGAGCACGAGGGTTCGATAGTTATGGTTATCGAGGCGCCGGATTCACTCGCCGGAGTGTTCGATTCTGTGGAAGTCACATTTCATTACGGCGGCGTTTCGGAAATCGACGCCTGGGGAACGCTGTCCTATCCGTCCGGCGAAGTGGAGGTTCTCCGTCAATACGCTTATACTGCCTCTCGAGTTACCGCAGCCGGCGTCAGGTATATTTTTAACCGGCGCATTGTCATCAATTTAGGCGAAGTCCACGATTTTGGCGCGGTTCATACATACAAATGGTTCGCTCCCGAATTGGGCGAAATTATTTCCATTACGTCCGTGAATGGCGAGGAGAATCGCAATTTCCGGTTGGCTTCCAAGATTCGCTCTCGATTCCTGAACGATAATGCTCACTTTACAGATTTAACTCGAACCGAAGTTTACCATAGTTTAATCGTAACCGGATTAACATTCGAGGACGAGCCTGCGCCCGCCGGATGGGAAATCGGCGTTTTCACGCCGGACGGCGTTCTTGCCGGCGCCGAGATCTGGCGGGATGGAGATAAAATCGGTCTGCCGGCTTATGGCGATAATCCCGACACGGACGAAACCGAGGGCTTCGAAGACGGCGAAGAATTTGCGTTTCAAATCTGGGATCCCGAATCGGAAGAAACTTTCGAGGCTGCCGCTCAATTCGAGGAAGGACCTGAAGCGTGGTCCGATTATGACGAATCGACGCTCAGCCTTGAAATAACAGGCGGGGAACGCGAGTTGACCGCGCCTCTGATCGATGGATGGAACATGATATCGATTAACGTCATACCCGGCGACGAGTTTTACCGCGAAGGCGAAGAGCGGGGACCGGACGTTATCCTGATGACCGATCAACTGCGGATCGATGAAGACGCCCACAGGATCGACCTCATGAAAGACGGTTTAGGCAGGTTTTACCATCCGGGCTTCGGCTTCAACGGCATACCCTACTGGGATTTAGCGAGCGGCTATCAGGTCAAGGCGAATGAAGCCGCCGAACTTAACTATGCCGGCGAACAAATTCCCTACGACGCAGATCTACCGCTCAGAGACGGCTGGAACATGATCGGATATTTCCCGAATTATGAACTGGATGCGTCCTCCCCACATTTTTACGTCCTATCACCGATCATCGATCACGTACAAATCGCCAAAGACGGCTTGGGGCGCTTTTTAAATACTGAATTCGGATTCTCGAACATGCCGCCCTGGCGCGAAGCGCAGGGTTATCAGGTCAAGACCGACGATCAGGTTGTATTGAACTATCCTGAGGAACAAGCGGAAGAATTTGCCGCCGCCAGATACGGTTCTTATAAAGAAAATCAATTTTCATCTGAAGCGTTCCCGCCCGCTTCCGACCGCAACATGAGCGTACTAGTGCAGTCAATTGCAGGAGCTGATATCAGAGCCGGCGATCAAATCTTCGCCTTCGACGGCAGTGACAATATGGTGGGATCCGGAGAAATATCCGCGGATGGTCGCTGCGGCTTAGCCGTCTGGGGCGATGATCCGGCGACGGTGGATAAAGAAGGCTTAGCCGAAGGCGAATCGTTTACGCTGAAAATCCGTAATTCCTTCAAAAACGCTTATTCCGGCTTGCATGTCGATTATATTTTATCCGGCGAAGGCTTTATCTATCGAACAAATGATTTCACTGCGGTACGATTGGGTTTGAATCAATATGTTCCTGAAAATCATTATCTCGCGGGCGCGTTTCCAAATCCGTTTAACGCCGCAGCTACGATAGAATTCGGTCTTGCCGAAGCAGGCAGAATTGAACTGGGCGTTTACAATGCAGCAGGCCGCTTGATCCAAACTTTAGCGTCAGATTTTTACCGAGCGGGCTCTCACAAAGTCCAATGGCAAGCCTCCGGCTTAGCGGCAGGAACGTACTTCGTAAAAATGGAAACGGAGGATTTTACAGCCTTAAGAAAAGCAGTTTTAATAAAGTGAGAGTTTACTGCCCTATGCAAATGGCAAAATAGAATCTTTGCAGCCCGGATATGCTTATTCGGGAAAAACCGAGGACGTGGAAGCGTTACGAGCACCAAATGCGCCCTGAAGCGCGCACTCAATGTGATTAAACCGGCTGTTTTCATGTTCCGTGGCGCCGGCGCGCCGGCATGAATAATTCGCTGGAATGACTTCTAACCTTAATTCTACAAGTCAAATATCTTACGGAAATGAAAACCATAAATTGTCAGTGTAACGGCATGGGCAAACAAGGAAGGTCGCTTCCGAAGCGTCCAGAATAACAGATTCCAATAATGAACTCGCTCTTTCTGAAATATTCCAAGCACAAAAATGGACTTCAGAAAGGCGGAATAGTCCCGCCAATTTAAAAGCGGCAATCTGCGGAGTTTAACCGGTTCAAATTCCTCCAGAAACCGTTGGACGCGCTTATAGTATTCTTTGGGAGTATATATTTGCTGAATCACATGCCTGTAGCCATTAATCAATTCGGTCAGATCCATTTTAGGTATGAAATTAATACTTGTATCCATATTGTTGCCTGAGCAATCACCCATTATTCGGTTTTGACTGAGCAATCGCTTATAGAGTTTTGTATTTTTCGGAGCATTCAACAAACCAACCATTGCCGTTACAATACCGCTATTCTGAATAAAATTAATCATAGCATCGAAAACGCTTGCGTTATCAGTATCAAACCCTAAAATGAAACCACCTTTAACCATCAATCCGTTTTCATGGAGAATGCGGATGCAATCGTTAGTATTCCGATTTTTATTTTGAAGCTTATTACACTCCTGTAAAGCGTTTTCGTTGACGGTTTCAATGCCAATGAACACCGAAGTAAATCCGCAGTTAACCATTAATGCAATTAATTCCGGATCATCAGCCAGATCGATTGAGGCTTCCGTACCGAATTTAAAAGGAAAGCCATGTTCCCGTTGCCACGTTTGGATTGCCGGCAGCAGCTTATTTTTTAACTTGTTTTTATTGCCGATAAAATTGTCATCGACAAAAAACACATCGCCCCTCCATTTTAAAGCATATATCCGGTCTAATTCAGCTAATATCTGTTCTTTGCCCTTGGTTCGAATACGCCTGCCAAACAGTACTCCAATATCGCAAAAATCGCATTGGAACGGACAACCGCGTGAGTATTGGATATCTATTTGCGCGTATCGATTAAGATTAACCAAATCCCATCGCGGAACGGGAGTCGTCTTCATCGAGGGCATCTTTGATTCAGTGTACACTTTTTTAGCGCAGCCTGATTGCCAATCGTTCAAAAATCGAGGCAGAGTGACTTCCCCATCATTCAGTATGAAATGATCGACGCCTGAATCCAAAAAATCACTGTAATAGGCTGTAAACAAAGGTCCGCCAGCGATGACTTTGAGGTTATGCTCCTTGCATTTTGAAACGACTTTGAGAGCGGATTCGCGCTGCACTAACATCGCGCTGATAAAAACTGCGTCAGCCCACTTAAGATATTTATCTTTCAATTTATTAACCGATATGTCAATAACCTTGATTTCCCAATCATCAGGGAGCATTGCAACGATAGTGAGCAAACCGAGGGGCGGGGAAGTCGATTTGCGTGAAACAAACTTTAAGGCGTGCTTGAAACTCCAAAAAGTATCGGGAATTGCAGGATATACCAGCAGGGCTCTCATTGTAACCTCGAAATCATCGAATAGTGTGATCTAATCGCCAGGAAAAGACTTTAGCGCTCTCATTCAGACAATTATAAGCTACGAAATTAATCCATAATTAACTAACAAAAATGAAAATAAAATACTTTTTAAGTAAATCCTTTTGATATGTTACCACACTGGAGCGAGGCGTCTCAAGGAGGCGTGTCGAACAAGAATGTTCGACCTATTTGTTTTTTTATATTGTGCGGCGCAGGCAGGGACGCTTGCGCCACTGCCTGCGCTAACTTTCCACAATGTGTGAAACTTAAGAGACTATTTGGTCAGTACTATTTTTTTTGTCAACACTGCCGACTCCGCTTTTAACTGCACGAAATAAAGACCTGCCGGAATTTGCGTCGCGTCCCAAGTTAAATTATGAACTCCCGCATTGACATAACCGCTTGACAGTTCCGCAACAAACTCGCCATTTATGTCGATAATGACGACTTCTAATTCCTGCGAATGTGGAATTGCATAGCTAATTCTCGCTGCGGAATTGAACGGATTCGGATATGCGCCAATGGAATACTCCTGCGGTATAAAATGTTCTTCGGTTTCAACATCCTGAGAAGCGCTAATCTGGAAGATTATAGTATAGTTTCCGCCTTCAGTTTCAAAGGTATATTCAAGATTCTCGCGCATATTGACCATAGCGCCGTTCGCGGCGTCAATAAGGAAGAAATCGTAACTCTCCGGCAGCGGATTGACCTCAATATCTACCCAACTTAATCTCACTTCACCCGCATTGTCCGTTTCGACCGTCATAGCCCATCTCTCTTCGCCTTCATCGAATTCTGCTCGTATATCGCGGTTGAACTGGTCGCTAATCATTTGCAGCCAGTCCTGATGAATAAAATAGGATTTCACGTAAGTTTCATCAGGAGTCGGCGGCGGTTCGGGAAAATCGAAAACAGGATCGAAACCATCGGTTGCGGCTGGACTTATCCCGAGAGTTGTGATCTCATCGACAGCGTTTCCAAACTCGGTAACGATTCGCAGTTCCCAGATATCCGCCGTACCGTCCCTGCCGGGATCTCCGCCTAAATCACGAGGATCGGGTGGATCGAAGATAACTTCCATTTCTTCAACGAGGCACAAAAACCAGTAACCATGCCAGGGTGTTAGAACATTGGATTCTAAATAACCGATATAAGGACGGTGTCCGTAAAGAACCGGCAGAAAAAATCCATCATCCACCGCTTCGTGAGCTGTGTAATCTTCGCCCTCTAATCTGAATTGTAGATCAAAAATAGAAATTCCAACCGGAAATGGGCATCCTATTAGGTTCCAACCTAATCCAACTGTACCCGTAATCCTATTGAAATTTGCCGAACCCTCAACATCCACAGTAATCGTATCATGGGCAATTGCAAACCAGAAACCGGGGCCGCTGTGCAACTCATCGGGCTCTTGAAATCCCTGCTGGTTGTCGAAATTGTAAATAGACCAGATCCCGCCGCCTAAATCATCGCCAATGACAGCTTCGGGATCGGGATCGGCGGGTTCCAGCGGAAAACTGATCAGACTCCAGCCCGGAACGAATTGACTCTCCATTGCTTCAGGCGCAATAGTAAACATATCATCGGAGACGTCGAACGCGATGTTTCCTTCTTCGTCGATTAAAGCGACGCGAACTAGAACCTGGTCGGAGTATGCTTCCGGCGTAGTTACCGTATGTTCGGTCGCTTCATTCCGCAGCGTATCTATCGGACCCCAAAATTCGCCGCCGTCGGTCGAACCTTCAAGAATAATCATTTCGAGGTTGTGCCGGTTCTGATATTCCCATTCGATAGTCACTTCCTGGTTTGCACCGAAACGCTCGCCGCCATTTGGAGCGATTAAAGCAACTTCAAGCAGAACGCCTAATTCAAGCTCAAAATCTACGGCGGTTGTTTCAGCCGAAACTACCTCGAATTCTTCGCTTTCCAACTGGTTGAATTCAGGCGCATGGGCGATTATCGTATAATTTCCGGCAGGGACTTCGGAAAACCAATATACGCCTTCTTCGCCGGCTTGAGCGGTCTCGCCGTTAGAGAGTATCGCATAGCCTTCGTCCAGCGGTTCGCCGTTGCGGGAGTTTACAATCGTTCCGGTGATCCAGCCTTCGCGCTCTGCAGCTAAACCTGCCAAATAGTAGAGCATCGCCTCGCCGCAGCGTCCCCAGTTGTAGCGTTCGGGACGGTAGTGAAGGTAGCCGTCGGTCGCGCCGGAAACGACAACCTGTCCGCCGCCGTAGCTGTAGCGTGCGACAACCGGCTCTTCAGTTTGTTCGCCGACTACGAGAACTTCGTATTCACCGCTGTTCTCAATATCGTCGAATCTGTCTTCAGGATAGGTTGCATGACAGTAGTAAGTGCCGTAAAACTCAGTTCCTTCATCCCAATCCATCCGGTCCATTAATTCGTTTTCTTCCTGTGAAACGACCGATATGCCGTTCCACTCGTAGGACCTTTGCCTGTGCTGCAGACCGCCCGGATGGACCGGAGTTACCGACCAGTAGTTTGTTCCCGTGCAGTGGTAAATCACGCCCCCGCCATCGACATATTCTTCGACGCGCTCGCGATTTTCGTTATAAACTCTTTTCCAACCGTCGGATTGGTAGTTGCCTATCCAGATGACGTCATATTGCTGCAGATTCAATTCAGCGAAAGCGCTGGCTTGCCTGTGCCGGTCATATTCCAAATCATCGACGGCGCGAAAAATCCGTTCGAGATCAAATCCCCAGGGATTGCGCTGGGATATAAGCGCAAAGTTGCCTGCCGGCTGGTCGCGGTTGGGGCGATCCCTGCCGTAAAACTCATCGAGCGCTTGTTGCTCGCCCTCATTTAAGTTAACAACTTCCATTGAATTAGAAAGTTCGTTAACATTCCGATCGCCTAAAGATTCACTATGGGCATAGTCTGCACAAATGAATCCAGAGCAAAAAAACACACAAATAGCTAACAAAGAAAAGTAACGCATGGTTTACCTCTTTATCTTCCTCCGAAAAATGTCAATTATTATAATCGACATGTTAAAGAATTTAAAATGTCACGCTCAATAAAGAAACAGTAGTAACACAAAAAACAGGGGCTAAATCCCAATCCCATTATCCCGACCAGATAAGATTTAAACGCCCCTGTCAAATTCCTTAAATCATTATTTAAGGTTATGTGTTAGATTTGTCTTTTACATGCAGGCAAATCTTGTAAAGCAGATCAGTAAGTTTACAAATTCAAATCACAAATCAGCAACTTTTACAAACTTTTTAAATTGCCTATAATACTTCCGGTTTTGGAAAATCAGGTTTAGGCTGAATATGAGAATCTTAACAGATTTGTATGTAAGCTTTTGTGATTTGCATCACAATAGGCGGTTTTTTCTGCATTATAATCGATTTTTGAGAACCCAACATTTCCCGGATCCGCAATTAGAATTGTCAAAAAAAATGCGGATAGGAACAATGCAATAATAATAAGACCCATTACTATGTATGGACGCGCGTTTTTCAATGCTGCCTCGTAAAGTTTTGCCTACTCCCAAAAACGCCCTTCTTGAATGAAAATAGCGTCGAGTGTTCCGGAAGATTTTGTACAACCATGGATACCGAATATTTTTACTACAAACTATGCATCATTAATAAAATTTAATGTGATTTAGATCAATCCGATGGGCGTTTCTTTAATTGAATCGATCTATTTTTTCCAGACTGTATCAAGACGTCAGGAGATTGCTTCGTCTGCTAAAGGCAGACTCGCAATGACACTTTTTCATGCACATGGCAATATGAGCTGAGTAATATAGCTGTCACTGTATTAATCTTTTAAGGAAACTTTGTAATATTAAAATAGTTCATTACTTTCAATATATATTGGAAACCACTACGGAAAGGGAGGCGTTACGCAGCCAGTACTGATAGATTTTGGCATTTTTAAGCTTCACAGCTATGGCTTAATGGTCTTTCTCGGCTTTGCGCTTGGGACCTGGATCAGCGTTAAGCGCGGGAAATCCGCCGGTATCGAGTCCAATGTGATTATGGATTTGGTAATCTGGATACTAGTATCCTCACTAATCGGCGCTCGCCTGATGTACGTTTTGTTCCATCTCGATGAATTTAAAGGACGCTGGCTGGATGCTATCAGTCCAATTCAAATCGTCGGTACGGTCGGCATCGCCGGTCTCGTAATCCTCGGCGGCGTTTTGGCTGCTGTTCCTGCCGGCGCCTGGTTTTTACGCAAGAAGAATATTCCCTTCCTGAAAATGGCGGATATAATGGCTCCCGGATTGGCAATCGGCATTGCGGCCGGCAGGATCGGCTGCTTCCTGAACGGCTGCTGTTTCGGACATCCGACCGAACTGCCCTGGGGAATCGCGTTTCCCGAAGAATGCTTAGCCGGCTCAATGTACCCTCATCAAACTATTCATCCGACTCAGCTTTATGCCATTATCTATAATCTGGGCGTCGGGATTTTTCTAATGGCGCGCAGTCCTCATAAAAAGATTACCGGCGAACTGTTTTATTTATTTTTAATTCTATACGGCGTATTCCGGTTTTTAAACGAATCGGTTCGCTATTACCGGCCAAGCATGGTTCCATTGCATTTCGGTTCGTTTGATTTAACCATCAGCATGATAATATCCATTTTAATGGCGTTAACCGGCGTTATTTTATTAGCTAAAGGCTTTAGAAAAACAGGCAAGCACAATGAAAGCCGGTAAATTAATCGTTTTAGAGGGTATCGACGGAACCGGAAAAACAACTCAAGCTAAAAAAGTTCTCGATTACCTTCGTTCGCAAAATATACTCGTATCATTGTTCAGAGAACCGGGCGGAACGCCGATCGGCGAGACCATTCGCAACATCCTGTTAGCTCGAAAAGACTACAAAGGGGGCCTTGGACAGGACGCCGAATTTTTACTGTTCGCCTCGGCGAGAGCGGAACTAAGTCGATTAATTATAAAACCATCGCTCGAAAAAGGAAGATCCGTGATACTGGACAGGTTCGGATTGTCATCCGTCGCTTATCAAGGCTGCGGCAGGGGCTTGGAAGTGGAATTTATCAAATCCGTGAACAGAAAAGCCACTTTGGGTATCGATCCCGATCTAATTCTCTTGCTCGATCTTGACGTGGAAACCGCCCTGAAGCGCGTTAAAGGCGGCGGCGACCGTATTGAACAAAATGGCATGCAATATTTTGAAAAGGTCAGGAGCGGATATCTGAAAGAAGCAAACGACAGCGCGAATAAATGCGCCGTTATAAATGCAGCGAAGAATATCGAAGAAGTTTTTACGGATATTAAAAAACAGCTTGATATTTTGGAATTTTAGCATTATTGTTATTACTGCGTTCAGTAAAAAGTGTCATTGCGAGTCTGCCTTTAGCAGACTAAGCAATCTCCTAACATCTTGATATTGCTGGATATTGCTTAAGCATTCACAACCAGTAAATTTCCCTCAAGATTAATACTATTTATTACTAAGTGCATTAAAAAGTGTCATTGCGAGTCTGCCTTTAGCAGACTAAG
>CAZWOY010000043.1:0-15114 GCA_964635255.1 uncultured bacterium | reverse complement strand
ACCTGACAGGCACTCTCTTTGTATTGACAGGCACTCTCTTTGTATTGACAGGCACACTCTTTGGTTTTTCTGGATAACAGATCCTCTATTGCCTCAACATCCTTTGCGCTCACTGTGGTTAATTAATTCTTGCTTAATCAGCCTTGATTTTGTTAATTTATATTCTTTTCAAGAATCCTTCGCAGCCATTAAGGAGTTTCAGTGTTTTCTCTGCGAAAAGTAAAATCATACTGCATTTTGTTTGTTTGTCTGTGGGGTGCGCCGGTATGTTTCGCCCAGCCGGCGGTCGAGGTCGCGCCGGAGCGATTCGATCTGCAATTCAATACCGGCGAGAATCACGATCGTGAGTTGACAGTCTCAAACCGGGGCGATGAAGGACTTTCATTCCGGTTGACCAAGGAATCCGCCGTTCATCCATTACGGGAAGGACGAAGAGTGCCTGAGATCGGAGCCGAATTGGACGGTTTTCGCGCTCCCTATACGCATTTAGCGGGCATGGCTTGGGACGGCGGGAAAATGTGGTTTGTTTCCTACGAGCGCAGGCGGCTGTTCAGCGTCGATCCGGCGACGTACGAGGTCGCCGATGATTTTGAAACTCCGGTTCGCTGCCTTGGAATGACCTGCTTATGGGACGATGAACTGCTGTTGACCGGCGGCGAGTGGGATTCGCAAACGGCATACTTGTTCGACAAAAATGGCGACGTGGTCGCAACCCACAATTTCGACCGGGCGGTCAACGGCGGATTCGCATTCGACGGTGAATTTATTTACTGGAACTCCGAGGGCGATTCCGAGAATCCCGATGACGATAGGCTGTACAAACTCGCCCGCGATTTCGAAGTCGCCGGCGCTATCCCCGGCGTTCCAGGCGTTTTGAACCATTCCCATGCGCTCTGTATGGACTACGTCCAAGCCCACGAACACGGCAATTTCTGGATCATGTCCAGCGACGGCGTCGTTTCGCAGGTTAAGCTCGATTTCGAAAACGGCGAAGTCGAAGTCGTCGATGGATTCTACGGCAGGCACGACAACCGCCACAACGGCTTAGCCCACGACGGCGAGAACCTCTGGTGCGGAGGGGCTTATGAAAGCGCGGACGTCTATTTCTTCGACGACGGCTATCAGGAGTCGCACTGGCTTTCTTTCGATCCCTCGCGAGGCGCGATCGAGGGCGGAGAAGAGACGGCGATAGAATTCAGATTCAACACTTCCGGTTTAAGCGAGGGCGAATACTCGGTCGCTGTCTTGCTGCAAACCAACGATCCGCAAAATCTTCAAGTCTCGATTCCGGTATCCCTTGAAATAAACGACGCGCCGGATATAAGCGTTTTATGGAACGAAGCCGCCGGCTACCCGCACTTGATATACTGGAACGATGTTTACGAAGATTTGATTATCGACGACGCCTACGATATCGATATTACCGTGATAAATGAAGGTTTCGAAATTCTTGAAATCGAGGACGTCGAATTCGATAACGGCTTATTTATGATCGAAGACGGTCAATTCGATCTCGATCCCGGCGAAGACCGCGTTTTAACGGTTACATTCAACGCCGATCGAGCGGGATTTCATCAGTCCGCTCTGACGATCCATTCCAACGATCCCGATGAAGAAGTTTATGAAATCAGCTTAGCCGCCCGCTGCGGTTCTGCGCCGGAAATCGAGCTCGATCCGCCGGAAATCGATGAGGAACTTTTCACCGGCGGGGGAACGGAACTTCCGGTCAGGATAATCAATAACGGGGGCGTACCGCTGCGCTGGGAAACAGAGATCGATTTCTTAGCCGAACCTGAGCGAGACGCATTTGGCGGCGTAATCGACCGTTTTGTCTATCCAGCCGCTCCCAACGGCTACCGCAAAGCCGGCTTATCCTGGGACGGCGACCATAATTGGATGTGGATTTCCTGCTACGAGTCGGATAAAATCGCCGCCGTCGATCCATCGATGAACTACCGCGTCCGCCGCCAATGGTCCACTCACAACCCGATGGACAACGCCTATCTGAATGGAATCCTCTATCAAATCCCCTGGTCGAACGACCGGCTGGACAAGTGGAACACCGAGGGCGAGCTTGTAGGTACGGTCGAACTTGGCTACAGACCGACCGCCGTCGCCGCCGATCCTGAAACCGAAGTCCTGCTGATTATCTGTGAGAATTCATGGCGGCTGCACGTTTTAGATGTTAACGACGACTACCGCCAGATCATCCAGTACGACGTCCGTCAACATATCGAAGGCAATACCAGCCGCAGCATCGCCTGGTCGAACAGCCATCCCGAAGGGCAGCTATGGCTTAATTATCACGGACGTATTTACCTGCTGGAATTCGATACGTCTGACTGGCGCGTTACAAACTCGCAGGTCATGGGAAACCGCTTCGGCAACGAAGGCTGGGATGGCATCGGACACGACGGGCATAATCTCTGGTTAGGTTCTCGAGTGCAGGCGGAGATCGAAATCTGGGCGGACGGCAATCCCGATTACGACTGGATTGCGCTCAGCCCGGAGCATGGAACCGCCCAGCCGCGCGGCGAAGACGAGGCGGCGCTGGCGTTAGACGCCTCCAATCTGGTTGCGGGCGAATATGAAGCGGACATTGTTTTTACCTCGAACGATCCCGAAAATCCGGAAACCGCGTTGAATATTCTGCTGAGAGTGGAATCTGAAGCTAATCTGGAAGTCTTTTGGGGAGCGGAACGCGGCTATCCTGAATCGGTCGATTGGAACCTTCAGACGCCTGATCTTTATGCGGGCAATCGATATGAAATGGACATTAGATTCAACAATTCCGGCTGGGATCACCTGATGGTCGATGATATCGAGTTCGACAATGAGGATTATTCGATAGAATCAACCGATTTCGTGTTGCAGCCGCAAAGCGATACGATCCTGACGGTCGGATTTATGTCTCGAGAAGGCGAGCCGGGCGAGAACAACGCGACCATGACCGTATTCAGCAACGATCCCGATGATCCTGAATATACGATACTGTTTGAGGCTGTCGTCAGCGAACCTCCGGCAATCTCGGTCGAACCGGATGAAATTGTCGAGGAAGCCGTCACCGGCGACTTGATCAGAGACCGGCTGACGGCGTCCAATCAAGGCGGATCGCCGCTGGTTTTCGATATTCGCAAGGAAACGATACTCATCGAACAGCGGGATAATATTCTTAGGAATATCAGGCGTGCGGACGGCGGCGATTATGCGCCCCATCGGGACGATT
This sequence comes from uncultured bacterium, assembly GCA_964635255.1. Lineage (GTDB taxonomy): Bacteria > Electryoneota > AABM5-125-24 > Hatepunaeales > Hatepunaeaceae > CAZWOY01. The sequence goes on along the minus strand of CAZWOY010000043.1, from coordinate 11,888 downwards.
TAGGAGATATCATTGCGCAGTTTGAGTTCCCTTACGATCAGGTCGGCGGTCTGGCTTGGGACGGCGAGAATATCTGGGGGACGTCCTATAATTGGGCAAGACTATTTTGCATCGACCGCGAGACGTTCGATGTTGTCTGCGATTTTCCAATCGAATCCCGGCCCATGGGCATGGTCTGGGACGAGGAAGAGGGCGTTTTCTGGATCAGCCGCTGGGACGCGGGGGAAGCCTATCTGTACGACCGCGAAGGGAGCCTGACCGGCAGGCGGAATATGCCCGGCCGCTATGCAGGTATAGCTTTCGACGGCGAGCATTTTTACTGGAACAGCGAAGCGAACCGCACCTTGCATAAAATCACCCGCGAAGGCGAGGTTGTCGGAACGATTCCCAATTTCCCCAACATTCTCGATCATGGCAGAGCCATAACGCTGACTTGGGTGGACTCCCACCGCGAAGGCAATCTGTGGGTGAAAACTCAGGGCTGGATGTGCCGGGTCGATTCCGATTTCGAGAACCAGACGGCGCGGATCGTCAACCAGTTCAGAATAAACAGCGAACACACGCACGAAGGCATTACGCACGACGGCTGCAACCTATGGACGGCAGACCATTGGAGTGAAAACCGCATCTGCCGAATATACGCCGATGGAATCGACGAGGTTTACTGGCTGACATATCAACCGGAAAGCGGAACGCTTCAACCGGATGAAGAAATTCAGATCGATATCTATGTGAACGCGGAAGGTTTGACCAACGGCGAAAACAACGCCCAACTGCATTTTATCTCAAACGATCCCGAAAATCCCGATTTAGCCGTTCCGGTAACGATGATCGTAACCGGTACGCCGCTGCTGAACGTCGAATGGTCTGAAGAAGCCGGCTACCCCGACCTGATCGATTTTAATCAAACTTACGAAGACCTGTTCACCGAATCCGAATATACGATACCGATAATCGTCAGAAACTACGGCGTAGTCGATTTGGAGGTGGACGACGTCTGGTTCGAGCAGGATTTCTATTCGTCCGATCCGCTTGAATTCACTCTCGAACCGCATGGCGAGCAAGAGGTGACGATCACATTGCAGACGGACGTCGAGGAGGATTATTTCGACGTAATTCATCTCGACTGGAACTCGCCGGACGGGGACGATTACGAGGTGGAAGTGCAGGCTCTTGCCGGCAACCCGCCGGTGATTGCGCTTGATCCTGAATCGCTTGAGGACGAAGTCTATTCTTGCGAAGTCCGCCATCACGCCATATCGGTCGGTAACGAAGGCGATCTCCCGCTGCGGTTTAGTCTTAACTGGGAAGACGATCCTGAACCGTTTATGGGAATTCGCGGTTTCAACGGTCAATATTTCCATAATCCGCGCGGTCATAATCCGGCCTGGGGCGATTTAGTGATGGAGCGAGTCGATGAATTCATCCGTTTCGATTGGAATCATGGAGCGCCCGGAAATGGAGTCAGAGACGACTATTTCGGAGTGCGCTGGACGACGGAATTTTACGTTCCGGAACCGGCGCGATATGGATTCAGGTTTTACACCGACGACGGAATCCGTTTTTACATAGATGAGCAAAGGCTGTTCGACCGCTGGCATTCCGGCGGAACGTTCGAGGTTTGGCGCGATCTTGAAGCGGGGAGCCATTCGCTTAAAATGGAGATGTACGAAAACGAAGGTTTGGCGCGAGCGCACCTCTGGCAGCGTCCGCCGGGGATAAACGAATGGCGGTATATGCAGGGCTATCTGGGCGATCCCTGGATTTCTATTCAACCGATTTCCGGCGCCGTCGCCCCCGATGAAGAACTTGAATTGGAAGTGACCTTAACCGACGTCGGATTAGCTGAAGGCGAACATGAAGCGACCCTGCATATCCTCTCCAACGATCCCGAAGCTCCCGTTATCGAATATGACTTTACGATTACTATCACCGAAGAAGCCGCGATTGAAGTATTGTGGGACGAGCAATATGGCTATCCCGACGTAATCGACTGGAATCGCGCTTTCGACGAGCTTTACACCGGTCAGGAATACGCTGTTCCGGTTCAAGTTCACAATCCGGGAGAGCTTGATTTATTTGTAATGCGCTTCAGATCGGAAGATGAATCATTCACCGCCTTCGACCGTCCGTTTTTCCTGCACGCCGATGAAGAGGGGGAGTTCGAGATCGTTTTCTCGACCGAAGAAGCCGGTTTGCACGAAGTCGCCGCCGAACTGCAATGGAATTCGCCGCGCGAAGAAGACTATATCTTAAACTTGAGCGCAAACCCGACACCCCCGCCGCAAATAGTCGTCGAACCGGAAGAAATCGAAATCGATCTGAATTACGGCGAACAAGGTCAAGCAGAATTTACGATTGGCAATACCGGCGTCGCTCCTCTGAATTTCGAGATCGAACCGGCGTTCGATGAGAATGCAGCCCGGTTTTTCCAAAATCGGGAAGCAAACGGGATTCACGCCTTCGCAGGCATGACAAAGGACGGCGAAAACCAAAATCAGAACCCTCCCCGCCGCGACAATCCGGGGCAAATCCTGCGCAATTACAATCTTGGGGGGGATATCCGACAGACGATCGGCTTGGCTTACGATCCCGGCAATCGGTTAATCTGGGGCGTCAACCACAATCCGAGTTTTATGTACGCGGTCGATCCCGGCAACGGTCAAGTTGTCCGCCGATTCGAAGTAGAAAACATGTTCGTCAGCCTGTTCTATCTGGATGGATTCCTTTATGCCGGCGGCTGGTACAGAAATCCGCGGGCAATCTATAAATATGATACTGAAGGAAGATTAATCCGCAGAATCTATTCGCCGGTGAACCTGACGGATACCTACCTTCACTGCGACGGCGAACGGCTGTTCACCAACAGATACGGCGAAGGGCGAGTGAACGTGTTCGATTGGGAGACGTTCGAGCCGTTGGGCGAAATTCTCTACGGGCAGGAAATAGGACTAAACCACACTCGCGCGCTCGAGTGGATTCCCGAACATCCCAACGGTCAATTGTGGCTCAGCGGCAACAACAGCCGGCTGTATCAGTTCTATATCGACGAAAACTGGAACTGCGAAGCCGTGCAAAACTTTGGAACGCCCAACGGCGACCACTGCGGACTCGCCCACGACGAGCGCGATCTTTGGCGGGCGGGCTATAATACGGACTCCCGCCTCTACAAGATCGACGACGGCGTCGAGGAGCGGCGCTGGTTCTCATTTCATCCGGATCGAGGCTCGGTCGAAGGAGACGGCTTCGTCGAAATTGAAATATATTTCGACACGATCGAACTCGAAGCGGGGGATTATGGAGTCGATTTGCATATTAACTCCAACGATCCCGAAGCGGATGAAGCAGTCCTGCCGGTAACGTTAACTGTCGCCGGCGCGCCGGTAATAGACGTCCTGTGGGATCAGGCTTTTGGCTATCCCGGCGTAATCGATTGGAACCGGGCGTATGAAGCTCCCTTCGCGGGCGGAGAATATCCGATTTCGGCTGTCATTGTCAATAACGGTATAGATGATCTGATTATCGAAGAAATCGCCTCCGAAAACGACGATTACACCGCCGGCCAGCGGAATATGGAAATTCCTCCCGGCGAGAGCAGAGAGGTCGTTTTTACGCTGCAGGCTGCAGAACCGGGGGAGACCGCCGGGGAAATGGCTATCCTCTGGAACGATCCCAATGGCGAGGATTTATTTATTCCGATGACGGCGTCAGTTACGCCGCCCCCGGCGGCGGCGGTCGATCCGGTGGAATTTGAAACGGAGCTTTTCAGCGGTCAAAGCGGCGAGTATGTTTTCAACATCGCCAACGAAGGCGAAAATATCCTGCGGTTTCACATCGAAAACGAACTGATCGGCGAACCGCGCCGGGATGAGCCCCGCGCTGAAATGCGATCGATACGCCGCGCCGGATCAAATACGGAAAGAGCCCGGCGCGATAATCTGGGTGAAATCGTCGATCAAATTAATATGCCTTATGTTCAAACGTCCGGATTGGCGTGGGACGGGCAATCTATGTGGGCGACCGCATACAGTGATCGCAGATTGATGAAAATTGATCCTGCGGAATTGCGTATAATACAGAATATCGGACTTCCTGCAAATACCATCGGTATGACTTATGATTGGCGCGAGGAACTACTCTGGCTTGGAAGATGGGGATCGAACACGGTCTATTTATACAATTTAGCCGGTGAAAATGTGGGTGCGTTCAATCTCCCTTGGCGATCCAACGGCGATTTCGCTTTCGACGGCGAGTTTTTCTATTGGAACAGCGAGGATCGCAATACGCTGTTCAAATTAAACCGGGACCGTGAAATTGTGGGCGAAATACCAAACCTCCGCGAACAAATCGGTCGCGGCAGGACGATGGCGATGGAATGGGCCAGAAAACATTATGATGGACATGTTTGGGTCATTACGGCGGGCTGGCGCTGCCAGCTTCAGACCGATTTTGAAAATGGGACGCTGGAAGTGATCCGCGAATTCGATATCGAAAACCGCCATGCTCACGAAGGTTTGGCGCACGACGGTGAGAACTTGTGGTTCGGCGGGCATTGGGATCAGCGGCGGGGCGTGATCTATGATGATGATATCGACGAAATCCGATGGCTGGACTACGACGTTTATGAAGGCGAGCTCGGAGCAGACGAAGAAATGGAAGCGACCGTCTATCTGGACGCTTCCGGTCTTGAAGAGGGTGATTATGAAGCCGATTTGATTGTAGTTTCCAATGATCCGGAAAATCCCGAAGTCACACTTTCAATCCTGTTAACCATAACTGAAGCCGCTCATTTAACCGCCGAATGGGAAGAAGAATTCGGCTATCCTCAAGCAATCGACTTCAACCGCGCTTTTGAAAACGTCTGGACTGGCAGCGAATATTCCATCCCCTTCGAAATCCATAACGACGGCGTCAACAACGTCATAATCAGGGATATTTCTTTCGATCGAGACGCATTCGACGCCGACCGCCGCCAGATGATCGTCGAACCGGGGAACAGCCGCGAGAATGAAGTGTTGTTCACAGCGGACGAAAACGGCGCATACCAAGCCGAAATGCGCATAGCGTGGAACTCGCCCGATGATGAGGATTATATTATAAATGTGCGCGCGGAAACGGTTTCACCGGGCAGAATCGCTATCGAGCCGGAGGAACTTGAAGAAACGCTAAACACCGGCGAGACTTCCGTCCAAACGCTTGAAGTGGCTAATACCGGCGAAATGCCCCTGGAATTTCATGTAAACTGGCTCGATAACGACGCTATTTGGGCGGGCGAACCGGGATTTCACGGCCGATACCACCGCACAGCCGGCGGCGGTCACAATCCTGACTGGGGTGATTTTGTCATGGAGCGAACCGACGAACAAATCAATTTCGATTGGGGTCACCGATCGCCCGGGGGAGGCGTTCCCGATGACTATTGGGGCGCTCAGTGGCGCGGGTGGTTTTACGCGGCAGAAGACGGTCGGTATCGGTTCAGATCGACCTCCGACGACGGCGTCCGGCTGTGGATCGATGAACATTTCTTAATCGACCGCTGGAACGGCGGCGGCGCTTATGAAGCGCAGATCGACCTCGAGCGGGGAGTGCATGAACTGGAATTTCATTTTTACGATGTGACCGGTCCGGCTCGCGTCCGCTTCTACTGGCGTCCGCCAGGAGTTGAAGACTGGGCAATTATGAACGAATGTCACACCGGCAGGCTATGGCTGCGCGTCGATCAGGCGGAAACCGAACTTGAGCCGGATGAAAATGCGGACGTATTTTTCACCTTCGATGCAGCCGATCTCCCCGATTCCGATTTAGAAGCCGGCATAATTATCGCATCCAACGATCCCGACGCAGCGCAGATCGAGCTGCCGGTTTCTCTGACGGTTAATGGAACCGCCTATATCGAGGCCTCGTGGTCTGAAGATTTAGGCTACCCCGAGGCGGTCGATTGGAACGGCGTATCCGAAGAGTTCTACCCCGGCGAGGAATATTCGATTCCGGTGATCTTTCGCAACGCCGGCGTCGAGAACCTGACGGTAACGAATATAGCCTGCGAAAACGAACTGTTCGCCGCCGAACCGGCGGAATTTAATCTGGAGCCGGATGAAGAAACGGAGGTTGTTTTTACATTTAACGCCGAAGAAGAAGTCGAATATCAAACGGAGATGACGGTCGAATGGAACTCGCCGGATGAAGAAGACTTGACCATTCCGATGATCGCATCGCCCGCGGCGCCTCCGATAATCGAAGTCGATCCGCGTGAGATTGAAACGACGCTTTACACGAATGAAACCGTTGAATTCGCAATCAACATTTTCAACGAAGGCAATTCAGAACTGCGATTCAGAACCGCAGTAGAGATTATCGATCAGCCCGATGACGACGAAGGACGCGATCCAATTGCAATTCCGCGCCGGCAAATTCGTTCGTCGAATAGTTATTTATCCGGGAGAGATGAAGGCGGAGATATACTTGCTGAATTCAACACTCCCTACAGATACTTAGGCGGTTTCGCCTGGGACGGTGAGAATATCTGGATAACGGCTCACGACAACGACCGCTTGATGCGAATGAATCCTGAAAACCGACAGATTCTGAACAACTGGGGAATAGCCGGCCATCCGATGGCGATGTTCTGGGATTCCGAAACCGGATACTTTTGGATTCAACACTGGAGCGCGCCGGAAGTCTATATTTACGACCGTTCCGCCAGGCATATCGAAACGCGGCGACTGCCGGGGGACCGGGCGGGTTTAGCCTGCGACGGCGAGTTCATCTACTGCAACTCCGAATCGAACCGAAGGCTCTACAAACTGAACCGCGATATGCAGGTTGTAGCCGAGATGACCCACCCGCGCGATTTTCTGGATCATGGCAGGTGCATAGCTATGGAATACGTCCCCAAACACTACGGCGGCCATTTCTGGTTCCTTTCCGAACAGCGTTTGACGCAGGTCGATCTGGACTTTGATCGAGACCGCCTGGAGGTGATTCAGGAATTCGAGGTTCAAAACCAGCACAGCCATAACGGCTTGTGCCACGACGGAGCCAATTTCTGGTTCGGCGGCAATTGGGACAATCAAACCGGTTATGTCATCGATGACGGAATAACCGAATGCGGCTGGATCGATCTCGAGTTCGACGAAGGCGTCCTCGCGCCGGGCGAAGACGTCGATATGACGGTTGAATTGACTGCTGGATATTTGCCGGAGGGCTTTTACGAAGTCGATATGAACTTCTACTCCAACGATATCGAAGCCAACGAACTGACCGTCGCAGTTATGATGGAAGTCGTTCATTCTCCCTTCATTGAGGTCGAATGGGACGAATCCGCCGGCTATCCAGCGTCGATCGATTGGAACGAGGCGTTTTTAAATCTTTTCACCGGCGTTGAATATTCGCTCCCCGTCACGGTGCGGAACTCCGGACTGCAGGATTTGGCTGTCGAGGGAATCGCCTTCGGGGATGAGATTTTCAGCGCAGACGCCGAAGGAATAAACATCGCGCCCGGCGAGCAGGCTGAGTTCGATTTAACGGCGCATACCGAAGAACGCGGAATTTACGAAACGGAGATGACCATCGTCTGGAACTCGCCGCATGATGAAGATTTCGTTATTCCGGTTGAAGCCGATATTCCCGACCCGCCGGTAATTTTCTTCGATCCGGTCGAGATCGCGGACAGCCTTAACGCCGGAGAAATGACCGACCACCAGGTCACTTTTGCCAACGACGGCGAAGGCCCATTGCGATTTGAAATCGACTGGCTGAATCAAGACGAGGTCTGGAGCGGACAGCCGGGATGGTTTGGACAGTATTACAACACGGAAGTCCGAATGCCGCGCAGGTTCATTCAACTGCGAATGGAGCGCATCGACAGAATCATCAATTTCGACTGGGGCGAAGGCGGTCCCGGAGGCGGAGTCAATGCTAACGATTTCGGAGTCCGCTGGACCGGCTGCATCCGCGCCATGCAGGATGGCGAATATGAATTTATTTCCCGAACCGACGACGGCGCGCGGTTGTACATCGACGACGAATTGGTCTTCGAAAGTTGGCGCGATCAAGGCGCCAGCGATTTACATTTCAGCGTCGAATTGAGGCGCGGCGCGCATAAAGCCGTCTTCGAACATTTCGAAAACGGCGGAGCGGCGTCGGCGAGCCTCAGGTGGCGTCCGCCCGGTCAGGAAGAGTTTACATATACCGAAGCCATGACCGGCGAGCCGTTCGTAAGGGTCGAGCCTTCCGTCGGAACGGTGGAAGCCGGCGATGAGTTCGACGTTACGTTGATCCTGGACGCCGAAGAGATCGAAGCCGGCAGTTATGAAGCTGTACTCCCGATTTACGCCAACGATCCCGCTCGTCCGGAAGTGGGCTTGCCGGTTCAAATGTATGTGGCAAATATCGCCGCGCTGCAAGTAAGTTGGGACGAGGATTTCGGCTATCCGAACGCCATCGACTGGAACAACGTTTACGATCGAACGTTCGCCGGAGGGGTCTATCCGGCGGCGATTGCTATCCGCAACAACGGCTTGGGCGCGATGCACATCGAGAGCGTATCATGCGAAAATCAGGCGTTCGAGTTCGATCCCGGCGAGTTAATCCTTGAACCGAACGCGGAAGCCGAAGTCGAAATCCTGTTCAGACCTGCTGAAGCCGCTGAAATAGAATCTGAAATAGTCATCGACTGGAACAATCCCGACGATATCGATTTTATCATTCCGGTTTTCGCGGAAACTTTCGATCCCCCGGAAATCGCGGTTATGCCGAATGAATTTGCCGAGAACCTCGATTTCGACGAACTTCGACGCCATGCCATCCGCATCGCCAACGCCGGCGGCAGCCGCTTGAAATACACAATCAGCCGCGCCGGCGCGTCCGAACCTGAACCCGGCAGAGACTGCGGATTTTACATTGCCGAAAGCAATACCGAAGCCGACGTCGATTTCAACTTTAGCGCCGGTTTCTACCGGTCGATCCGGCGGGCGGAGCGGACTCAGGCTGAAGGGCGTCTGCCGCGCGACCAAGCCGGCGATCTCGTTAGAGAATTTATGTATCCTTATGATGAAATCAGCGGCTTGGCTTGGGACGGCGAACTGATGTGGGGAATTGCTTACAATGAATATCAAAGGATTTTCGCAATCGATCCCCAGACGTTTGAAGTTGTTCATAATATGTGGATCGCCGATAATTGCATCGGCATGGCTTGGGACGCTGAGGAAGAAATCCTCTATATCGGCAGGTACGATACGAACTGGATTTACCGCTGCGACCGCGGCGGCAGAATTCTCAGCCAATTTCAGGCTCCGAATGCGCGCGCAGGCGTCGCGTTCGACGGAACTTACGTGTACTGGAATTCGAACGACGCCAATCGTTGCTACAAACTAACCCGCGACGGCGCCATAATCGGTTCGATCTCGGAAATGCGCGAGAGAATCGGTCATGGCAATACCTACTGCCTGACTTACGTCGATCAACACGACGGCGGCAGTTTCTGGATCAACACTCCCGGCTGGCTGGTGAACGCCAAACTGGACTTTGGGAACGACCGCGTGGAGATTCTCCGCGAATTCCGGATCGAAAACCGTTTCGGACACGAGGGCGTCTCGCACGATGGAACCAACCTCTGGACCGGCGGACATTGGGACCGGCGCAGCGGCTATATTTACGACGACGGCTATCTTGAGGCGCGCTGGCTCTCGTTCAACCCCGAGCGCGGCGGCGTCGATCCGGGGGAAGAGGTCGCAGTCGAAATGACGCTGGACGCCCGCGAGCGGAGATCGGGCAGATATGAGGCGGAAGTTTATATCGATTCCAACGATCCGCAAATTGACCGGGTGGTCATTCCGGTTGTGATGCAGGTTGGAGTCCGCCCCGTTGAATGGACGGTTCACTTTCCCGTTCACATAGCCACCGACTCCCGCCATAGAATCAGCGTCCGCGATCTGCGCCTGGACGGCGAGCCGATGCCGGGCAACAGCGAGATTGGCGTTTACGCGCCCAACGGCGTCTTCTGCGGGGCGGGAGTCTATCAAGGCGAAGGCGCGACGGACTTTGCCGCGTACGGCGACGACCCGGAAACGCAGGGAATCGAAGGCTTCAGGGACGGCGAAGAAATCGGCTTTGTCGTCTGGGACGAGGAAGCCGACCGGGAATATCCGGCTGGAGCCCACTACATAATCGGAGATCGCGAGTTCCAAACCGGCGGCAGGTCGGTCGTAACCTTAAATGCGGAGCAAATGAACCGAATCGAAGTCGAACTGCTCGAGGGCTGGAACGCGGTCTCGATAAACATTGTTCCACCCCAGCGCTATTGGCTGCGCGAAGAGGGACCGGACATTGTCCGCATGACCGAACAGTTCGAGTACGTCGATGATGAAAACCGGGCGCGCAACCATTTGCTCTTGATGAAGGATTCTCAAGGCAGGTTCTACATCCCCGAATGGAATTTCAACAACATCCCCTACTGGAATTTGACGCAAGGCTATCAAATGAAAATGGACGGCGCGCAGGCAGCCGGCTGGGAGGGCGTCCCGATACCGTTCGATGCGCCAATTACGCTGGAGCCGGGCTGGAACATCGCCGCCTATTTCCCGTCATACGAACTGCCCGCCGATGCGCCTGATTTTTATGTTATCGCCGATATCATCGACCGCGTCGAGTTGGCTAAAGACAACTTCGGACGGTTCATCATCACCGAATTCCAGTTCTCGAACATGGCGCCTTGGGAGCCGTTTCAGGCTTATTGGATAAAGATTACTCAGGGAGATCCGATTGAATTTCGCTACCCCGTCGAACCGGATAATTTAAACCGGATAGCTCCCGCCGGACAGCCTATCGATCGGGAGCTTAATAGCGGAATTATTCGAACCGGCGAGAACATGAGCCTTCTGATAAACGAAATATCTGGAGCGGAATCGGTTGAGAGCGGTCGAATCAGAGCCTACGGTCCATCGGGTTTAGCCGTCGGCTCCGGCGTGATTTCAAATGGACGCTGCGGCTTAGCCGTCTGGGGAGACGATCCGGCGACCGCCGCCGTCGATGGCTTGACGGAAGGCGAATCCTTTAAGTTAAAGCTTGTAACTTCACCCGCTGTCGTCAATTCGGAAACGGACATATCCCGGGATGAATCTTCATTGCATGCCGATCGAATTTTCACCGGAGCCGGCTTAATCTACGCCGCCGGCGCCTTCACAGCCCTGTCCGTTTCAGCGCGCGAGATCGTTCCTAAGGACTACTGCCTGTCTCAGAACTACCCCAACCCGTTCAACAGCGCAACCAGTTTCAAATACGGCTTGCCGCAGCCAGCCGAGATAAAAATCGCCGTCTTCGACCTAAACGGCAGGCTGATCGAGACATTGGCGTCCGGCAAAAAACAAGCCGGCAGCCACACGTTGGTATGGAACGCAGCGAGGGCGTCTTCCGGTATATACATGGTCAGGTTTGAGGCTGGGGGTCGGGAATTTACAAGAAAAGTTGTTTTAATGAGGTAGGAAATTTTACCACAGAGGTCACAGAGAACACAGAGAAATAAGGCATGTTTGAGCGAGCCAAACCCAAAGTTGGAGTACACGCTTTAGCGTGAGAGTTGCACGCCCAGAGTTGGAGTACACGCTTTAGCGTGCAGCTCCCCACGCTAAAGCGTGTACTCCAACGTTATTTAACCAGCGCCATCTTCATCGAAACCGCCCGATCCCCCGCTTCCAGCCGGCAGACATACAGCCCCGCCGGAACGTCCACCGGATTCCAGGCAATCGAGTGATTACCCGCATCCTGAACGCCGTCCTTCAGCACAGCCACTTCGCGCCCGGTCAGGTCAAGGATGGTCAGTTTAACCTCGCCGGTAACGGACAGGTTGTAGCTAATCCGGGTGTGGTTGTTGAACGGGTTGGGATAGCATT